>JBOHRM010000213.1:0-1612 GCA_050732715.1 Longimicrobiales bacterium | reverse complement strand
CGCTAGGCGTGCCCAATGCGACATCGGCCGCGCCGCGCCGCTTCGCCGGGGCCGCACGCGGCGCCGAAGCCCTGAGGCTCGGCGTGGCGAGCTACTCGCTTCGCAACTTCCCACGGGCGCAGGCGATCGAGATGACGAAGACGCTCCGCGCGCCCTACATCAACATCAAGTCCTTCCACCTCGAGTACGACCTCTCGCCGGCCGAGCTCGCGGCCGGCCGCGCCGAGATCGAGGCCGCGGGTCTCGAGATCGTGGGCGGCGGAACGATCACGTTCGCGGAAGACTCCGACGACGAGGTGCGCCGCTACTTCGAGTACGCGAAGGCCGCCGGCATGCCGCTCATGGTGTCGACCTGCGACCCACGGATCCTGCCGCGCATCGAGCGGTTCGCGATCGAGTATGACGTCAAGGTCGCCATCCACAACCACGGGCCCGAAGACGAATTCTATCCTTCGCCGTACGACGCACTGAAGCACGTCGAGACGATGGACGCGCGGATGGGGTTGTGCATCGACATCGGCCACACCGTCCGCGCCGGCTCCGACGTCGTACGGGCGATCGCCGACGCCGGGCCGCGCCTGCTCGACATGCATGTAAAGGACCTGCGCGACCTATCGGATCGCGAAAGCCAGTGCATCGTGGGAGAAGGCGCCATGCCGATGCCCGAGATCTTCGATCAGCTGCTGGCGATGGACTATCGGGGCTGCGCGAACCTGGAATACGAGATCGACGCCGATGACCCGCTGCCGGGGATGAAGCAGTCGTTCGCGTACATGCGCGGCGTGCTCACTGGTATGGTCAGGGGCGGGTAGTTTCAGCCGCGTTTCCGTTCGGGATCGAAGAACGGCAGCCGTGTCACGACTGCGTCGGCGCGCCGGCGCTTGTGCTCGACCGTGACCTCGAGCTGAACCTGCGTGCCGGGCTCGAACGGTGCGCGCAAGTGCGCAAGCGCGAGCGACTGCTTGAGCAACGGTGACCAGCAGCCGCTCGTCGCATAACCGACTTGTCTGCCGCGGCGGTAGACCGGCGTGCTCGTGCGCCATGCGATCGCGGGTAGCCGCGGCGGCAGATCGTTGGCGGCGTAGAGCGCCTCGAGCGAGCTCCAGCCTACGACGATGCCGGTGAAACGCCACACCGGCGGGCGTGCACGTTCCGCGCGCAACGCACGCCGCCCGTTGAACGGACCTTTGTCTCGACTCACCGTCCAACCGAGATTCAGCTCGAACGGCGATGACTTCTGCGCATCCGTATCGGCAAGGTGCGCCGAATGGTAGTCGACGCCGAGCATGATGAACCCGGCCTCGATGCGGGCGATGTCGAGCGCCCAGATACCGGCCGGTGTGATGCCGTACGGCTCACCCGCTTCGATCAACGCATCCCACAATCCGAGCGCGTGCTTCGCGTCGACCCAGAGCTCGTACCCGAGGTCGCCCGTATAGCCGGTCCGCGAGACCGTGACGGGAATGTCGTGCACCGTGGCGTGGGTGAACCGGAAATAGCCGAGCGGGGAGAAGTCGGTGTGCGTCGCCCGCTCGAGCACGGCGCGCGCGAGTGGGCCTTGAAGCGCGAGCGCGCCCACAGGCTCCGTGATATCCTCGATGCTCGCATCGAG
>JBOHRM010000212.1:0-5999 GCA_050732715.1 Longimicrobiales bacterium | reverse complement strand
CCTGCCGGCCGCCGCCCCGTTACCAGTCGATCGTCAATAGTGTTGCTATCGACCATCAACGATCGACTATCGACCGTGGCCCGGCGGCGGCGACCTCATCATGTTCCCATGTCCCAGGACGCGAGATACCGCTCCTGCTCGGGCGTGAGCCGGTCGATGCCGATCCCCATCGCGGCGAGCTTGAGGCTGGCGATCTCGCGGTCCAACTCCGCCGGCAGTCGGTGCACCTCACGCGCGAGCTGCGACGCGCTCTTCAGCAAGTACTCCGCGCTGAGCGCCTGGTTCGCGAAGCTCATGTCCATGACCGCGGCGGGGTGGCCTTCCGCCGCCGCGAGGTTGATGAGCCGACCTTCGCCGAGGACGTAGATTCGCCTGCCCTCCACGCGATATTCCTGAACGTAGTCGCGTACCGTGACCGGTTCGGATTCCGCGATGCGGCCGAGCGCCTCGAGATCGAGCTCGACGTTGAAATGACCCGAGTTCGCTACCACGGCGCCATCTTTCATCGCGCGATAGTGCTCCTCGCGGATGACGTGGTAGTCACCGGTCAGCGTCACGAATACATCACCGACGGCTGCCGCTTCACTCAGCGGCATGACGCGGAACCCGTCCATCGCGGCCTCGAGCGCCTTGACGGGGTCGACCTCGCAGACGATGACGCTGGCGCCGGCGCCACGCGCGCGGCTCGCGACGCCGCGGCCGCACCAACCGTACCCCACGACGGCGACGTTCGAGCCGGCGAGCAGCATGTTCGTCGCCCGCAGGATCCCATCAACGGTGCTCTGGCCGGTGCCGTATCGGTTGTCGAACAGGTGCTTGGTGTGCGAGTCATTCACGGCGATGACCGGGAACTGGAGCACGCCGTCGCGCGACATTGCGGCGAGGCGGATCACGCCGGTGGTGGTCTCTTCGGTCGAGCCGATCACGCCGGTGACGATTTCGGCACGCGTTTCCGCGTCGAGCTCGGTGACCCAGCGGCGGACGGGCGAGGCGAGATCATCGAATCGCTCGAGCGCGATCATGTGGAGCGCACCGACGAGATCGGCACCGTCATCCATCGTGATCTGCGGGCGGTGCGCGAGGGCGGCGCGAATATGCTCGTAGTACGAGTCCGTGTCCTCTCCGCGGATCGCGAACGTGGCGATCTCGTGGTCACGCACGAGGTGGGCTGCGACGTCGTCCTGTGTCGACAGCGGGTTCGACGCGCACAACGCGACGTCCGCGCCGCCGGCCTTGAGCGTGACGGCGAGGTTCGCGGTCTCGGTCGTGATATGCAGGCACGCGGCGATGCGCGTGCCGGTGAACGGCCGATCGCGGTCGAAGCGCGCGCGGATCTGGCGCAACACGGGCATCTGTCGCTCGGCCCATTCAGTCCGGCGGCGTCCCTGCTCGGCAAGATCGAGGTCGCGGACATCGTGACTAACGGTCGTTTGCGTGCTCATTCTGATTCGGGTTTCGGGTTGCGGGTTGCGGGTTGCGAGTTGGGCCTCCCAACTCCACCCATCGTTGCAGCTTCATCCTCGCCGGCAGTGTGCGGTTTCAGATCCTGGCGGCTGCGCGTAGTTCCTCCACGCGGTCGGTCTCCTCCCAGGGAAAAAACGCGACGGTTCGGCCATCGTACGATTCGGTGCACGGTGTGCGGCCGAAGTGGCCGTACGCCGCGGTACGCCGATAGATCGGCGACTTCAGGTTCAGTCGCTCGGTGATGCAGTGTGGCCGGAAGTCGAAGACCTCACGCACGGCGTCCGCGATGATGGCGTCGCTCACCAGGCCCGTACCGTCGGAGTCGACGTGGACGGCTACGGGCTCGGCAACGCCGATCGCGTACGCCAAGCTGATCTGGCAGCGGCGCGCGAGACCGGCGGCGACGACGTTCTTCGCGGCCCAGCGCGCGGCGTACGCGGCGGAACGGTCGACCTTCGACGGGTCCTTGCCGCTGAACGCGCCGCCGCCGTGCAGCGCCATGCCGCCGTACGTGTCCACGATGATCTTTCGGCCGGTCAGCCCCGTGTCGCCGTGCGGTCCACCCACGACGAACCGGCCGGTGGGGTTGATGTGAATCTTGCAGCGCTCGGCTTCGAACCATTCGGCGGGCATGACGGGTGTGATGACGCGGCTCACGATCTCACGCCGTAGCTCGTCCGGTGCAATGTCCGGCGCATGCTGTGTGCTGAGGACGACGGTGTCAACGCGGATCGGCTCGTGATCCTGGTACTCGACGGTGACCTGAGCCTTGCCGTCCGGCCGCAGCCACGACATCTGGCCTGAATGGCGCATGGCGGCCAAACGCTGGGTCAGCCGGTGCGCGAGCATAATCGGTGCCGGCATGAGCTCGGGCGTCTCGTTGGACGCGTAGCCGAACATCATGCCCTGGTCCCCCGCGCCGCCGGTCGTCACGCCCTGCGCGATGTCGGGGGACTGGCGGTCGATCGAGACCAGGACCGCGCAGGTCTCGCCGTCGATCCCGTAGCTCGAATCGGTGTAGCCGATCGAACGGATCGTACCGCGCACGATCTCCGGGATATCGACCCACGTCGAGGTCGAGATCTCGCCGGCGACGAGGGCGAGCCCGGTCGTGACCAGAACCTCGCACGCCACGCGCGCGTCCGCGTCGGCCGCGAGGATCGCATCGAGGATCGCATCGCTCGTTTGATCGGCGATCTTGTCGGGGTGTCCCTCGGTCACCGATTCCGAGGTGAAGAGCCTGCGTAACACGGACGGAGTCGTCTCCATTGCGGAACGTGCGAAGCTAGCCGGTCACCCGACGGGTGACAAGTTCCACCGGCCGGAGAAGAGCGACAGGTCGAGCCACCGGGACAGCCCCTGGCCAAGCACCTCGACCACCTCGTCCGGCGTCGCCGCCTCGAACGCGGCTTTCACCGATGCGCGCGCATCGACCAACGGCACCGAGCGGATCACCTTCTTGATCTCCGGCAGCGATGCCGGGCCCACGCTCAACGCGGTGATGTCGAGGCCGAGCAGCAGGTAGGCGGCGAGTGGATCGCTCGCCATCTCGCCGCAGACGCTGACCTCGATGCCAGCATCGCGGCCGGCTTCCACCGTGACGCGCAGCAAACGCAGGATCGCTGGGTGGAACGGCGTATACAGCTTGGCGAGCCGCGCGTTGCCGCGGTCCACGGCGAGCGCGTACTGCACCAGATCGTTCGTGCCGATCGAGAAGAAGTCGGCGTGGCGAGCCAGCTCGTGCGCGGTCAGCGCGGCCGCGGGCGTCTCGATCATGATGCCAAGCCGGTACTCGGGATCGAACGGGATGCCCTCGCGCCGGAGCTGCTCGGCCTCTTCCTCGAGCATCTCGCGCGTACGGCGAACCTCATCGATGTCGTCGATGAGCGGGAGCATGATGCGGACGTCACCGTGCGCGGTCGCACGAAGCAGTGCGCGCAGCTGTGCCCGGAACATGTCGGGCATGTCGAGACACACCCGGATCGCGCGCCAACCCAAGAACGGATTCTCCTCGACCGGCATGCGCAGGAAGAGCGGGAACTTGTCGCCGCCGAGGTCGAACGTGCGGATGTAGACCGGGTCGTCCGGGAAGACCTCTATGACCTCGCGGTAGCTGCGGTACTGCTCGTCCTCCTGCGGCGGGCTGCTGCGGCCGACCACGAAGAACTCGGTCCGGTAGAGGCCGATGCCGCGCGCACCGTGCGAGCGGGCCACGGCGGCTTCGCTGGGCAAGTCGATGTTCGCGCGCAGCTGAACGAGCTGTTGATCCGGCGTCATGGCGTCGAGGTGCGCGAGCAGGACGAGCTCCTGCTCCCACTCGCGCACGCGGATGTCGCGGTCGATGTACGCGCCCTTCTCTGCAGCGCTGGGGTCAACGATCACGCGGCCGTCGCGGCCGTCGAGGACCACGGTCTCGCCATCCTGGACCTGCTCGGACACGTCGCCGAGGCTGACCACGGCGGGCAGGTTGAGCGACCGTGCGAGGATCGCCGAGTGCGACGTCCGCGTCCCCGCGTCCGTCGCGATGCCGAGGATCGCGCTGCGTTCGAGCTGGACAGTGACGGTCGGCGTGAGGTCCTTCGCGACGATGATGACTGGGTGACTCGCGCCGCCGAGGCTGAGGTCGGGATCCGCGATATCGAGCAGGCGGCGAATCACGCGCAGCTTCACGTCGATCAGATCGGTGAGGCGATCGAGGATCATCGGGTGGCCCGTGTTCGACCATTCCGACTGGAGCTCGAGCATGCGCAGCTCGAACGCGCGTGCCGCGGAGATGTGGTTCTCGCGAATATACTCGATCGTGCCGTCCACGAGCTGGGGATCATCGAGCATGAGGAGCTGAGGCTCGAATATCTGCGCCTCGATGGGACCGAGCTGAGCGGCCGCGTTGCGCTGGATCTCGCGAATGCGCTGCTGCGCCCAGGTCCGGGCGCCGTCGAAGCGCTCGATCTCGGCGTCGACCTCGTGGGCCTCGAGTGTGACGTGCGGCACCCGTGGCATCTCCCAGCGCAGCACGTACGCGGGCCCGACCACGATTCCGGGAGACGCGGCGATCCCGTCTCGCACGAGTCGCACGATCAGTCCTCTCCGAACCGGCTCTCGACGAGCGCGACGAGGTCACGAACCGCGGCCGCGGAATCTTCGCCGCTCGCCCGGATCGTCAGCTCGCTGCCCGGCTCCGCGGCGAGCCTCATCATGCCCATGATGCTCTTGCCGTTGACCTCGATGTCATCCTTGCGCACGCACACGTCGGCGCGATAGCGGTTCGCGCGCTTGACGAACTCGGCGGCGGGCCGCGCGTGGAGGCCCAGCTGGTTCGCGATCTGGACGGTGCGCTCGTGCTCGATCGATGCCGAGCTCACGAGACCACCTCGTAGACGAGGCCGACGAGCATGAAGCCGGCGAGCGCGAGCACGACCGGCGTGCGCACACGGTGACCCGCGGCGAGCCCGATGATCGCGGCGACGGCGGCGAGCACGATGGTCACCACGGGCAGCGGCCGGCCCGAGACGAGGCCGCCGACCGCCGCGAGGGGCAGCAGGCAGCCCAAGAGGAATGCTCCGCCGCGCGCTACACCGCGCTGGACCTCGCTCAGCGGCGCGCGGCGCAGCTGTTCGCCGACTTCGCGGCCGCTAGAGAAGCCGAGTCGGAACGCCCAACCACGCAGCGCGAGATGTCCCGCGTTGTAGACGGTGAGGAAAACCAGAACCACCACCCACCACGGCGCTCCGAAGAGCAGGAGCAGCAGTGCGAGCAATGCACAAACGGGGCGCCAGCCGGCCCAGACGATGCTGTCGCCGAGCGAGCCGAGCGAGCCGCGCAGCGCGGACTTGAACCGTTCGACCACGGCGGGGTTTGCGCCATCATCTTCGAGCGTCGCGACGGCGCCGAGCGCGATACCGGAGAGGTACGGGTGGCTGTTGAAGAGGCCGGAGTGACGTTCGACCGCCTCGCGGAAGTCTGCCGGCCGGCCGCGGAAGATCTCGCGCAGCGCCGGCAGCAGCGCGAACGCGAAGCCGTTGCCGATGAGGGTCCGGTAGTTGAAGGATCCCTGAATCGCGAACGATCGCGCGAACACCGCGAGCCGAGCCTTTCGGCTGAGTGCCGTCATCGTAGCAACAGCATCGCGAGCGAGCCGCATAGAATCCCGAAAATGAATACGTTGCGCCGCTCCACCCAGCCGCCGAAGACGGTAAGCGCGGCGCCGAGCACGATCGCGCTGGCGATCACCAACGCGCTCACCGTCAGTGTCGGCCCGATCACCCAGTACGGCCCCAGCGTCGACAGCAGAACGTAGCCCGAGGCCGCGCCCGAGACCGTGACGAACGCGGCGCGCAGAAAATCGAACGCCAGGGCCACGACGTGCCGGCGTTCGACCGCTCGATCGGCGCGGTCAATCGCGCCACGTGCGAGCACGGCGCCGTTTAAGCGACGGCTCAAGACGACCGATGCGCCGGCCACCCGCTCCCAGACCAGGCCGAACACCACGGCCATGACCAGCATCGCCGGCGCCACGTCGACGCCGGGCGTCGACG
>JBOHRM010000211.1:0-2145 GCA_050732715.1 Longimicrobiales bacterium | reverse complement strand
TCGAAGACCCGAGCCGCATCGTCCTAGAAATCACCGAACGCACCGCGATCAAGGACTACCCGCAGTTCCAGGAATACCTCACCGCGTTCCGCGAACGCGGGTTCCGATTCGCCGTCGATGATGCCGGCAGCGGCTACGCCGGCCTGGGCTCGATCGCCAATCTCGCCCCGGACTACATCAAGCTCGACATCTCGCTCATCTCGAACATCGACTCGAACTTCCTGAAGCAGAACCTGGTCGAGACGCTCGTGAGCTTCGCCGAGGGTCAAGGCGCGCAGGTCATCGCCGAGGGTGTCGAACGGCGCGAGGAGTTCGAGACGATCCGCGACCTGGGCGTGCACCTCACGCAGGGTTTCCTCTTCCACCGCCCACGCTACTCGGGTCTCCCCGAGAGCGCGCCGACAGCCCGGTTCTCCCACGCACAGATGCGCGAAAAAGCGGACTAACGCGGGGGAGAGGGTCAGGGTGAGGGGGCGCCTGCCACTACGAACCCGTCGTGTCCGGCTTCGTCTTGACCGTCGAGTCCCGCTTTACCGGAATGCCCCACAGCTTCGGCCGCGCCGTGGCCGGCGTGGCGCTCGGCGTCGGGTCCCGGCGACCGCCGGTTTCAGGCGTGCGCGTTCGGTTGACCGGCGCCACGGGACTCGGCTCCTCGAACTCGGGAGCGACGCCGTCATTGCCGGCAAGCGCCTCCAACGTGTAGTTGCTGCCGGGGTTCCAGAGCACCCATTCCTCGAGGCCGGCATCGTACACCGCCGAGATCTGAGCGCGCACATGTGACGGACCGTAACGCGGTGAACCCAGCGTGAAATCCTGAAGCCACGGCCGAATCGATGCGGCGTTCGCCACCCCTTCCGTGCGCCGGAGCGCGTGGCGCAGCGACGTCCGGATCACGTCATACGGCTCCGCGTTCGGATGGGCGATGCCGTACGAGCCGCGCGCATAGTGCGATGGGTACACCATCGGCAGCAGCACGTCCGTCGCGTCGACCATCTTCTCCCATAGCTGGCCGATTCCCATGTCATCATCCGCCGACGTCGTGAGCCCGAACACGTCGGCCGTGACCGGCGCGGCGAGATCCGAGAGCTGCTCGCGCGAGTAGCTCAAGAACTCGCGGATCGCGTCCTCCTTCTGCCGGCTAGCGCGCGCAGGCCACACCGCCGTGCGCATGTACGACCTCGGGACATCGGGAAAGCGGACATAGTCCCACTGGACCTCCGAGAAGCCCAGCTCGATCGCTTCCCGCGCGATCGCGATGTTGTAGTCCCAAACGTCCCTATTGAACGAATCGACCCACAAATGGCCGTTGTTGTCCTTCCAGACCGTGCCATCTGCCTTCTGGATCGCCCACTCCGGCTTCGCTTTCGCCAGCGCCTCATCCTTGAAGACGACGATGCGGGCGATTGGATAGACCCCCCGCGCCTTGAGCTTCGCGAGCATCCCCTGGACGTCGCGGATGTACTTCCGATCCGCTCTAATCTCGGCCGCGAGCGGCACCGCCGTGGCGTAGCTGATCTCGCCGCCCTCCTTCACGTCGATCACGAACGTGTTGATCTCCGTGCGATCCGCGATGTCGAGCAGCTTGTCCAGCTTGCGTGTCGAGCCTGCCGCCCATGCATTCAAATAGAGGCCGCGCACTGCCCGCGGCTTCGCTACGCGTGCGTGCGCCGGCACGACCGGTCGGCTCGGCAGGTTCAGCGAGACGGCGGCAGGCGCTTCGATCGGCGCCGCTTCGATCGGGCTCGCACTCGCCGATCCGTCGGCCGCCGCGGCCGGCTCGCCGCCCAGCGCCGCCGAATCGACGGCCCCCGTCTCGAAAGGCCCGCCATCATCCCCCGGCGAGTAGTTCACGATCGCGATCGCGCCGATGAGCAGCGCCGCCACCCCGATCGCCACGAACCCCGCCCGCCGGGCTCCGGATCGGTGGCCCGCCGGAGACCGGGGACCGCCTCGACCTGCACCCGTAAACTCGAAACTCATCATTCAGCTCACTTCGTTCGCGTTCCGGGTTCCGGGTTCCGGGTTCCGGGTTGGACTCGTGGAACAACCCGCGACGCGGACCCCAAACCCGGGACCCCATTACGCACTCACCATACCAGCGCCAGGGCGCCCAGCGTCACCCGTCGTTCTCACTAGCCAGGACGA
>JBOHRM010000210.1:0-6519 GCA_050732715.1 Longimicrobiales bacterium | reverse complement strand
GTCCAGGGCGTCGCGGCCGTCCTCACGAAGGCCCGCGATGTACGGCGGGCGAGGTTTGTACTCCGGGAACACGCGCTCCAATGCGTCCGGTCGTTCGTAGTGCAGGTGGCTTTGACAGAAGAGGATTCTCACGCGTGGGTTGTGGATGAGGAATGCGCGCAGCAGTGAGGTCTCGGTCCAGTGCAGGAAGGTGTCCAGCACGTCGGGCCGGTAATCGTACGGCAGGAAGATGTCGTGGAAATGAACGATGACGCCGCGACCGAGCCTCGGTAGGATCTCGAGCACGAGGTAGTTCACGTCCCCGCCCGGTTTGACCGTGTGCGAGGAATCGATGAAGAGCAGGTCGTCTTCCCCGAGCCGACTGAAGACGCCCTCGAACGGCACCTCCTGCACCGGCTTGTCGATGAGCACGATCTGTCTCGTCCGTCTGAGCCTCGGCGAGGGATACGGCTCGATGCACGTGATGGCGTAGTCGATTCCGCTGTCGTTCTTGTTGGCTTCGAGGGCATCGATCATGCAGTGCGTCGAGACGCCGCTGCCGACCTCTACGATGCGCTTCGGCTTGAAGTGACGGATCACGCCGTACAGCGCCTGGGCCTCGATGTAGCCGTATCCCGGCCCGAACGCGTGGTGGACCGCGTACGTGAATGCGCGGTTGCCCTCGTACTCGGAGCGGTAGGGCGCACAAATCGTTCGCAGGTTTTCCGCTTGCTCGTCGAGGTCGATGCCGAGTCCCGGCAGGTCGGATTTGCGCGCCCACACGCCCCGAGTGTTTCGAAGCTCGAGGATGTCGGGGACCGGTGAATGGTAGTGAACGGGGAGGACGTGAACGCCGAGCCGTGTGCCCAGCCGGTGGATCGAGACCGCGGCTCTTTTCGCCAACCTCCGGATGGCCCGCTTCACCGTGCCGCTCGAGTCTCGGACGTTATGATGGCAGCGCTCACGATTCACCGGCGCCGGAGGATCTCATTTTCCGCCCCGCGGCCGCCGCTACGCCGAAGCGTTTTCGAGACTGAACCGGTTCGCCACGTAGTCTTCGAGGATGCGCAGGAAATCGGTGACGAGCGACTCGCCGCGCAGCGTGGTGAAGAGTCGACCGTCGACGTAGACGGGCGCCTTCGGCTCCTCGAACGTGCCGGGCAGCGAGATGCCGATATCGGCGTGCTTCGACTCGCCCGGGCCGTTGACCACGCAGCCCATGACGGCGATGCGCAGCTCTTCGACGCCGGGGTACCGGCTACGCCATTCGGGCATGCGGTCCCGGATCCAGGACTGGATGTCTTCGGCCATTTTCTGGAAGAACGTGCTGGTGGTCCTGCCGCACCCCGGGCACGATGCGACCTGGGGCGTGAAGCTGCGCAGCTCGAGCGATTGGAGCACCTGCTGCGCGACGCGGACTTCTTCCGCTCGGTCGCCGCCGGGTCGTGGTGTGAGGGACACGCGGATCGTGTCACCGATGCCGTCGAGCAGCAGCACCGAGAGGCCGGCGGTGCTGGCGACGACGCCTTTGCTGCCGAGCCCCGCCTCGGTCAGTCCGAGATGCAGCGGGTAGTCGCAGCGCGCGGCGAGCGAGCGGTATACACTGATGAGGTCGAGGACGCCGGAGACCTTGGCGCTGAGCACGATGCGGTCGTGCGGCAGGCCGGTCTCTTCGGCGAGCGCGGCCGAGCGCAGCGCGCTCTCGACCATCGCCTCGAGCGTGACGTCCTTCGCGTCGAGCGGTTCGGCGCGACGCGCGTTCTCGTCCATCAGCTCGGTGAGCAGCTGCTGATCGAGCGAGCCCCAGTTCACGCCGATCCGAACGGGTTTGCCGTACTCGATCGCGGCCTCGACGATCGTGCGGAAGTTCGCGTCGCGGCGTTTCGCGCCGACGTTGCCAGGGTTGATGCGGTACTTGGCGAGCGCCCGCGCACACGCGGGCACGCGCTCGAGCAGCAGGTGCCCATTGTAGTGGAAGTCTCCGATGATCGGCACCGGCGTGCCCCACTTGTCGAGCAAGGCGACGATCTCGGGGACCGCCTCCGCGGCGGCCTCGTTGTTCACTGTCACGCGCACGAGCTCGCTGCCGGCCGCGGCGAGCAGCGCGACCTGTTCCGCGGTGGACTCGGCGTCGGCGGTGTCCGTGTTCGTCATCGACTGCACGACGATCGGGTGGCCGCTGCCGATCGGCACGCCGCCCACCCAGGCCGTGGCCGTCGCGCGGCGGGCCGTCGCCTGCGGCGCCGGCGGTTCCGAGTTCCGAGTTCCGAGTTCCGAGTTGTGCGCCATCAATGAGTCAGTCGTCCGGTTATCCAGTTACTCGGCTATGGGTACCCCGATGGGTGTGCGAGGCTCAACTGAAGAACTGAACAACTCGCAACTCGCCAACTCAGCTTCCTAGACCGCTGCCGCGGCACCATCGATCCTGAAACAGGTGGTGGCGGGGCAACTCGGAACTCGGAACCCGGAACCCGGAACCCGTTTCTCATCAGACTCTCAGCCATTCCCGAATCGGCGTCGTCGACTCGACGACGTTCATCCCCGCGGCGTCGAACCGCTCGAGCGCGGCCTCGGCGTGCGGCGTGAAGTCGAACGCGAACTCGCCCGGCCGGTCGGGGTGCGGCACGGCGACGGAAGACATGCAGTCGCGCAGGATGTAGACCTTGCGCGCGAGCGCGGCATCGGCGCTGTCCAGCAGGTCCTCGAGCGTGTGCTTCACGCAATGGCTCGCCGCCTGACCGGCGATGATGATCGCGTCGGCATCACGCAGTCGCGCGAGCAACTTTCCCGAACGTTCGCCGAGCGGCTCGCCGCTGAACCAGCTGCGCACCTCGGGCGCGAGCGCGGAGTAGTTCTCGGTCAACGGGTGGTCCCCCTTGATCTCGATGGGCGAAGGCGCGGCGCGCGCGAAGACCTGGAGCAGCCGCGCCTCGTGGATGACGCCCGCGAGCGCGTGGCCGTCACTGCCGAGCAAGCAGTGCGGCGGCCACAGATAGAGCGTGTACTTGCCGGTCGCCTCGAGCTGCTCGCAGTAGTAGATCGCTTGCGTGCGGAGCCGCTCGTAGTCGCCACCCGTGAGCGCGTCGGCGAGCGCGGGATCGGGGCGGAGCCTGCCGCTGCGCACGTCCTCGGCCGTGACCTCGCGGTGCGGAGCCGGCGGCGTGCCGGCCTCCGTGAGCCAGAACGATGGCGAAAAGATCTGGTGCGGATGGTGTGTGTCCATCGTGCACGTGATCTGCGAAAGCACGCCGAGTGAACGATAGATGAACTGCGCGATGCGATCATTGTCCTCGATCGCGCCCCTGCCGCCGCGGCCGCCCACGTAGAGCGAGCCTTCCTCGAAGCAGAAATCCTTCTGCAAGTCGATGAGCAGCAGGTGCACGCGCACGTCATCGTCCGCGGCCGGCGTGAGGCCGTGACGTTCACGCCAGGCCACGGCGTCCTCGAACAGCCGCTCCTGGTCCGGGTGATATTCCCAGCGCGCGGCGTTCTCGGTGCGGTAGAAATCCGGTACTGGCAGCTCGACGTTCGTGTCCACGGTCGGCATCACGCAGGCTACCCCGGACGGGGACGCTCGGTCCGGAGATGAAGCAGCTCTGGAGAGGCGTTTTCCTCCCTCCCGCGCTTCTCGCAAAGAGGCGTTCCCATCCCTTCCCCGTTTCTCGCAAAGGCGCCAAGGTTCGACGGAGAGTTCGCAAAGGAATCTTTGCGAGCTTTCTGTCCATCTTTGCGTCTTGCGAGAAACGCTCTTTCCAATGCGAGAAACGCTCTTCCTATGCGAAGCCGTCCGTCCCGAGCTCAGCCGGTTGTCGCGGGCCTTGCCTTGATCTGGAGCTCGGGATCGGCTGCGGCCGGCGGTGGCCCGGGCTCGCCGTTCCCGTAGAGGCGCGGCTCCGCGCGCGTCGCTGCGCCGAGTGGGTAGCGCCAGTAGCGCCACGGCTGAGCCATGAGGTGGCGGGTGGCGCGCCGGTGCAGGAGCTCGGGGACGTCGGCCAGGAGGTCACGGCCGACGACGAGTCGAGCACGGTCGAGGTTCGCAAGATCGGCGGGTGACGGTTCATCGCGTGCGCGCCGCCAAAATGCGCTGATCAGGTCCATCGTGCTCCGCACCGGCACGGCGCCGCGCTCGGGTATGAACGCCGCGCCGCGGAAGAACGGATAGTGGAAGATGCGGTCCGCATCGACCTCGACGAGCCACACGCCGGGCTCGCCCTCGTCCAATGCCCGCCGCGCGTGCTGCCGGTAGCGCTCGAGCGCGTCGGGGTGGCCGAGCCGATCGTACGGCGTCCACAGCTCGCGGTAGTGCAGGTCGGTGACCACCCACTCGAGCATGCCGGCATCTTCACCATCGGCGCGGATCCACAGGTCGACGCGCTCCCAGTCACGCTCCCAGAACTTGTTGAGCTCCGCGCGTGACAGGATGAGGTAGCGCCAGACCCAGTAGCTCTTGCCCTCGAGCCAGTACGGTGAGTCCGTGCGCCGCTCGTAGGGCCGGCCCGGCCCATCGACAGTGTAGAGCAGCAGCACCGGCGGCACGGGTCGCGGCATGAAGAACCAGTCGAAGATCAGGTAGAGCGCGAACAGCGCGAGCAGCGGCCAGATGAACGCGAACCAGCTCTCGACGGTGGACGGCTGTGTGATTGCGAACAGCGGCCGGCCCAGGAGGACGGGGATCGCGCCGAGCACGGCGGTCACCCATTCGCGATAGACCGCGAACAGCAGCAGCACGATCAGTGGGAACCCGACGGGCAGCCAATAATCCGTGACCACGGCGCGCAGGCCGGCGGTCTGGAGCAACGGCGGCGCGATCGCGACGATCAGGATCGCCGAGAACGTCGCCAGCGGCAGCTTGTACGCGGCCCAGAAAAGGCTGCAGAACCCCGACACGAGGTGCGGATCGATGACGTCGGCCGCCAGCCGCGTATCGCCGAGGCCGACGTCGACGCGACCCGGCGCGGTCGACTTCAACGTCAGGCGGTACCGGCCGAGCGCCTCCTGCACCTCTTTGCCGAGCGAGCCGAGCAGGCGCATGCGGTAGCGGCCGAGCCGGCGGAACGTGCGCAACGGGAAGAGCAGCGGCCCGAGCAGGAACAGCAGGATGTAGAAGCGCAGTCGGGGCACCTGGAAGTCGGGCCGATCGAGACCGGCGCGGAACAACGTCGGCTCGATCAGCCCATCCTTCACCTGACGCTCGGGCACGATGCCGCGCAGGGAGAGCACGTTCGCCCAGTAGTCGACGAACAGATGTGGCCCACGCAGCAGGTCCTGGTCGAGAAACCAGTCGATGAGCGAGCCTATGCGACGCCGGTTTCTCGTGTCCTCGCCGCCCTGCCTCGCCGTCTCGCCCGCGCCGGGGCTCGCTGCATCGGCGCTGTTGCGCTCGGCATCGTCGGGCGGCGGCCAGCGGGTCTTCGGTTCGGGGGTGCTCACGCCGCGTTTCCGGTTTCGAGTTCCGAGTTCCGAGTTCCGAGATGCAACCCCTACACCTAAACGTAAACGTACACCTACACCTACACGTACACCTACACCTACACCTACACCTGCCCATGCCCCTACGCGTACACCTACACGTGAACGTACCCCCCCGATCGCCATCGAACACCACAGGCGCCCGGCCCGTAGAATCGTCCCAAGTCCGGCCTTGAACCGGCGCAGCGCGCCGTTAGATTTGTGCGATCCTGTCGAGGAGCCGCGAAGTGAGACAGAAGCTGACCCTAGCGCTCGCCGTCATCGCGACCATCGTCGTGGCTGACATCGCCACGAAACGATGGGCGCTCGAGGCGCTGTCCCATGGTTCGACGGTCCATTGGCTGGGCGGTATGCCGTTCACGCTGGCGTACAACACCGGCATCGCGTTCGGGCTCGAGGTGCCGACGGCGGCGCGCTGGGTGCTGATCGTGGCGTCGGTGGTGGTGGTCATCATGCTCGGCGGATTGTTCCGCCAGGCGCGGCCCGATGACTGGCCTCGGGTCATGTCGATCTCGCTAGTCACGGCCGGCGCAATCGGCAACCTCGTGGACCGCGTGCGCTGGGGTCGCGGCGTCGTCGACTTCATCGGCCCCATCGACCTCGGCTTCATGCACTGGCCGATCTTCAACGTGGCGGACATGGCGATCACGGTAGGCGCGATCTCGCTGGGGCTGTCGCTGTGGCGGGAGGACGCGCACGCGAAGCGCGTGGCCGTGCTCGAAGCGCCCGAACCGGAGCCGGAGCGCGATTGATGGCAGACGAAAGTCCGTCCCCGAGCCTGGAAGGGCCCCGCGGAAGGCGATCGACCGGCCGTTCCGTCCCGGCGCCGGGTGACGCGGCGCCCGACTTCGAGCTGCTCGATCACGACGGCAACCTCGTCCGCCTTTCGGACCTGCGGGGCCGCAAGGTCATCCTCTATTTCTACCCGAAGGACGATACGCCCGGCTGCACGATCCAGGCGTGCGGGCTGCGCGATCACGCGGCCGAGATCGATGCGCGCGGCGCCCTCGTGTTCGGCGTCAGCCCTGACGCCGTGGCATCGCACCAGCGGTTCCGCGCGAAGTACGACCT
>JBOHRM010000209.1:0-17121 GCA_050732715.1 Longimicrobiales bacterium | reverse complement strand
GGTCTACCCGGTCGAGACCGCGGACGCGCTCGTCGCTCGCGCCGCCAGCGCCGGCGTCGAGGTCGAATTCGTGCCTGCGAGCGACCCGACCGTCTACCGTCAGATCATCGCGTTCGCCGTTCAGTTCATCCTGCTCGGCGCGCTCGGCTATATGCTGTTCCTCAACTTCCGCGGTGGCCAGGGCGGGAACGGTAAGGTCGGCCGGCGCGGCGACGGCTCGGACACCACGTTCGACGACGTCGCCGGCACGCAAGGCGCCGCCGAGGAGCTGCGCGAGGTGGTCGACTTCCTTCGCCAGCCCGCGGCGTTCGCCGCGATGGGCGCACGCGTGCCGAAGGGCGTGCTGCTCGTCGGCCCGCCCGGCACCGGCAAGACGCTGCTCGCGCGCGCCGTCGCCGGTGAGGCGGGTGTGCCGTTCTTCCACATCTCGGGCTCCGAAGTGACCGGCTTCATCGTCGGCCTCGGCGCGCACCGCATCCGTTCCCTGTTCAAGAAGGCGCGCAGCCGTGGCGGCGTCATCTTCATCGACGAGCTCGACTCGCTCGGCGGCGCGCGCGGCGGCAACCGCTCGCACAACGAGGACGACCGCACGCTCAACCAGCTGCTCGTCGAGATGGACGGCTTCGCGCCGACCGAAGGCGTCGTCGTCGTCGGCGCAACGAATCGCGCAGACGGGCTCGACCCCGCGCTCAAACGGCCCGGCCGCTTCGACCGCCTCGTGACCGTCGGTCTGCCGAACGTCGACGGCCGCACATCGATCCTGCAGCTGCACGTCACGCGCCGCGGCATCCCGCTCGACGACGACGTCGACATGGCTCGCCTCGCGCGGCTCACGCCCGGCGCGAGCGGCGCCGACTTGGCGAACCTGATCATCGAGGCCGCGATCGCCGCGGTCCGCGTACAAGCCGAACGCGTCGCCTGGTCTCACTTCGAGGTCGCGCGCGACCGCATGCTGCTCGGCAAGGAGCGCGTCGGCTTCCGCGCGAACGACCGCGAGTGGCGTATCGTCGCGTTCCACGAGGCCGGCCACGCGCTCGCCGGCGTGATCGCGTGCCCCGAGGACGGGCTGCACAAGGTCACGATCCAGCCGCGCGGCGAGGCGATGGGCGTCGCCCACTTCGCGCCCGATGATGACCGGCACCTGCACACGCGCGCATACCTCGAAGCACAGATCGTGAAGGGTCTGGGCGGGCGCGTCGCCGAAGAGATCGTGTTCGGCGCCGAATACGTCACCGGCGGCGCCGAGAGCGACCTCGTGCAGGTCAACCGCATCGCACGTCGCATGATCTACCGTCTCGGTATGGGGGAATCCGGCCTGCTGGTTTATGACGACGAGTCCGCGCCGCTCAGCAGCGACGCACTGGCCCGGATGGACGCGCAGGTGGAGGCACTGCTCGAGCGCTTGTACGCGCGCGCCCGCGACATCATCGCGATGAACCGGCCGGCGCTCGATGCCCTCGCGGCCGCGCTCATCGAGCGGGAGACGCTCGACGGCGATGAGGCGCTCCGTATCCTCGAAACGCACGGCGTCCGCCCCCCGCTCAGCATCGTCAGCTAAGTGCGGCCTTTCAGAGTTTCGGTGACGACCTCCGCTCCCCTCTCCCCCAGACTAGGGTGAGAGGGCTAGGGTGAGGGGGTGTGCCGCCGCGCTCTTCTCACCCCCGCGCTTCGCGCCGACCTCTCCCCGTCACTGTCCGCAAGGTGGCCAATGCCGGCCACGCGTGAGGAGTTGACCGCGCTGACGCAGGCGTGAAGCTGCTCGACGATGGGCTTCCGGGATCCCCCCACCGCTGACGCGACCTCTTGCACCGGCGATCGGAGCAGCGGTCGTCGGTTGCGGCCTTCGGCTTTCACCCTGGCACCAGCCCTATTGCCGTCCCCGGCCCGAAGCGTTAGCCATGCCTCGGCGTGCCGTGCATTCACCCAGCCGAATGACGATGGACTCGACCGGAACGGTAATCGCATGCGCTACCCCGGCCTGACCTCACGCGGCTTGGTCTCGCACCACGCGTATCAGCTCATAATCGCCTCCGCGACCGCCACGGTAATCGCCGGCGTGCTCTCCGGCGAGTCGAGCGGCCAGGTCGAATCCGCCACGGTCGAGCAGCTCGAGGTCACCGAGAACGGCCGATACCTGCAGTACGAGAACGGCAAGCCTTTCTTCTATCTCGGCGACACGGCGTGGGAGCTGTTCCATCGCTTGAATCGCGAGGAGGCGACGCGATACCTCACCGATCGCGCGGAGAAGAGCTTTACGGTGATTCAGGCCGTAGTTCTCGCGCAGCTCGGCGGGTTGACCGTGCCCAATGCGTACGGCAATCTGCCGCTGATCGATGGCGACCCGGCCAGGCCCAATGAAGCCTATTTCCGGCACGTCGACTTCATCGTCGACCTAGGCGCCGAGCTCGGGATGTTCGTCGGGATGTTGCCCACGTGGGGCAGCTACTGGGCGCCGGCGGGCGAGGCGGTGTTCAACCCGACCAACGCGCGAGAGTACGGCCGTTTCCTCGGCGAGCGGTACAGGGACCGCCCGATCATCTGGATTCTGGGCGGCGACCGGTCGATCGCCAACGACGAAGAGCGTGCGATCATCGACGCAATGGCCGCAGGCCTGACCGAGGGCGACGGCGGCGCGCATCTGAAGACGTTCCACCCCATCGGCCCCGGGCTCTCATCCATAAAGCTGCACGACGCCCCGTGGCTCGACTTCAACATGTTCCAGTCGTCGCATGCGGCGCGCGATCACGACAATGGCTTGTATGTCGAGCGCGACTACGCGCTCGATCCCGCGAAGCCCACGCTCGATGGCGAACCGCGGTATGAAGGCATTCCCGTCGGCTTCTACAATCGCGGCGCGAACGGAATCGAGCGCTTCGGCGATTATGACGTGCGCCAGGCCGCCTACTGGTCGCTGCTGGCCGGAGCCTGCGGGCATACGTACGGCAACAACAACATCTGGCAGATGTACGAGGCTGGAATCGGCGGCGAGGGCGACGGCGCGCGGCGGGATCTGTTCGGCGGTCCGGGCAGCATCATCGGCGCCAACGTCCCCTGGTTCGAAGCGCTCGATCATCCCGGCGCGTTCCAGATGCGCCATGTGCGCAGGCTGTTCGAATCCCTTCCCTTCACCAAGCTCGTGCCCGACCAGCAGATCATCCTGAACGGCCCTACCACGGGCGGCGCGAAGATCCGTGCCGCGCGCGCGAGCGACGGTTCCTTCGCCATCATCTATTCGCCGCGCGGCGAGAGCTTCACGTTGGACAAGAGCGTGATCCGAGCCGAACGGCAGCACCAGTACTGGTACGACCCGCGCTACGGCACGGCATTCCTGTTCAAGGAACAGGACAGCTGGGGCATCCAGACGTTCGAGCCGCCCACGCACGGGCGCGGGAACGACTGGGTTCTCGTGCTGGTCGACGCGGCCGCCGAGTTTTCCTTGCCGAGCGCCACGCAGTAACATGACGGATCAGCCGACGACCTCTTGACGGAGCGATATCGCATGAGCCACCCCGCGACGATGGTGATCGGCATTGCCGCTCGGCGGGCTCTTTCCGCGGGGTTCGCCCTCGCATGTGCGGGCGGCTGGTTCGGCGACGCCAGCGGCCAGGTCGAGACGACGGGCACGGCCGAGCGCGTGACCGTGCGCGGTGCCAGCCTGGAAGGCAACCTGTCGAACGATCCCGCGGACCGCGCCGTGTCGGTCTATCTGCCGCCGAGCTACGCGAGCGACGCGAACCGTCAATACCCCGTCGTCTACATGCTCCACGGTTACACCGACGACGATGGCAAATGGTTCGGGCTCGTCGATCACTGGATCGAGCTGCCGCCGATCGTCGATGCCGCGCTGGGCGAACCGGACACGCGCGAGATGATCATCGTCATGCCGAACGCGTACACGCGGTTCCACGGCAGCATGTACTCGACCTCCGTCGTCACCGGCGATTGGGAGCGGTTCATCGCCGAGGACCTCGTCGCCTACATCGATGCGAATTATCGCACGATCCCCAACGCCGAGAGCCGAGGCATCGCCGGTCACTCCATGGGCGGCTACGGCGCCATGCGCATCGGCATGAAGCGCCCCGACGTCTTCTCGAGCGTCTACCTGCTGAGCCCCTGCTGCCTCGCGCCGCGACTCGGCGGAGGCGGCGGTTCCGAGATGGCCGCCCGCACGGAGGCGATCACCACGATCGAAGAGTTCGACGAAGCCGATTTCGGCACGCGCGCGACCTTCGCGTCCGCCGCCGCGTGGGCGCCAAACCCGAACAACCCGCCGTTCTTCCTCGACCTGCCCACGAAGGACGGCGAGCCCCAGCCGCGCGTGCTCGCGCGGTTCGCCGCCAACGCGCCGCTCGCCATGGTCGACCAGTACATCCCGAACCTCGAACGCCTCGCCGGCCTCGCCTTCGACGCCGGCGACGAGGACCGCGGCATCGCCGCCAGCATTCGCGAGCTTCACGAGATCTTGAACGGTTACGGCATACCGCACGAGTTCGAGATCTATGAAGGCGATCACCTCAGCGGCATCGCCGCGCGCATCCGCACCAAGGTGCTGCCGTTCTTCTCGCGGATGCTCGCATTCGAGCCCGGATCGTAGGACGCCCGCGGCCGTTCAGTGCCGGGCGAGGATGTCTTGCGCGACGCCGCCTATCATGTCGTACCGCAAGGCGTTGCGGAACGGGAGACCGCGAGGTCGCGCTCGCGACGTGACGGCACCCGTGCCGTACGTGTATATTGTCTGTGGCAGCCTTACGGGCTGCCACCAGAAGCCCGCAGAACCGAGCCTGGCGCGCGCCGCTCGCAGAAGCCTCGGGCCAATCCTTCCAGGATCGAATCGGTCGAGGATCGGCCCCCGTAGTCGGCGACCCGCTGTGTCAGCGCCTGTGATCGTGGGACCACGGCCCTTCCGTGTGATTCCTCGGGGCCCACCGATGCGGCCGCGTCGCCGGCGGCTGTAACTGACGGGACGAAAGTGTGCCGATACGCGTATCGGTCCGGCCGCTTACGCCATGGTCGCCGGCCCCTACCGCGTGGATATTGCAGGCCATCGCAGTCGCCACGACCCGACGGTGGCCAGACAGCCAATGGCACCACGCGAACTCTGCGACCGGCGAGGGTTCCGCATTCGTGCCGGCCCACCAGGCCGGCTCACCGTCGAGTTTCGGCCGCGGGAAGAGCTGCTGGCGATCGTCCGAGCCATACCCGGCCGGCGCTGGCACCCCACGGATCGGCACTGGACGGTCCCCGACACGCCGGAGGCACGCACCGCGCTAGGCTTGACGCCACCCGCGCGAGCGGCCCGTTCGGCTTCGCCGATACGCGCCGGCCGGACCAGCGATTCCCGTCCCGCGAGCTCGCGGGCACCGTCGCCGCCTCTGCAAAACACGCGAACCGGCGAGCCGCAACCGTTGCGAGCGGAGAGCGTTCCGCCGGGTCCCATCGAATCCCGCGCAGCCGACCGCTCGGATGCACGAAACACGTCCGGCGGAGATGATCGATCCACGCCCCATGACGATGTCGTCCGGTCGCACGAGCGCATCCTCGACAACCTTGCCGAAGAGATCCGGCTGCGCCGTTATTCGCCGCGCACCCGGAAAGCGTACGTGCACCACGCGCGCGCGTTCCTACGCTTCGCCGCCCTACCCTCCGACCAGCTGGACGGCTCACACGCGCGTGCGTATTTGCTCACCCTCTCGGATGATGATGCGACATCTGTCGCCTACCACGCACAGGCCGCGAGCGCGCTCAGGTTCCTGTTCGAACGCGTGCTCCGCCGGCCCGCCGCCCGCGGCCAGATTCCCAGGCCACGCAGAGAGCGCAAACGGCCCGCCGTCCTGGCGCAAGACGACGCCCTACGACTGGTGGCATCGCTCAAGAATACGAAGCACCGTGCCTTGCTCATGCTGCTCTATTCGGCCGGCCTCCGCGTCAGCGAGGTCGTCGGCCTGCGCCCCGAAGACCTCGACACCCGCCGGATGCTCATTCGCGTGTGCGCCGGCAAAGGCCGCAAGGACCGCTACACGCTGCTCTCCGAGCGCGCCCTCGCCGCCGTCCGCGAATACATCGCCGAGTACCAGCCCACAACCTGGCTCTTCCCGGGCCCGCGCCCGTTCCGGCACCTCGCCGCGAGAACCGCGCAACGCATCGTCGAGAAGGCGCGCTTGCGCGCCGGGATCAGCACGCCCGCGACGCCCCACACACTCCGGCACTATGTGGCCTCCCGGATTATGTAGGGTCCTTCGCTTCGAGGCCTAGTATTCCCTCTGCACAGCGCATGGCTGGACGCGACATAGTTTGGCTCCTTCCGTCATCCCTTTCACCGCTTCCCAGGGAGGAGTCCGCTATGAAGTACGTCCTCAACGACCAGGTGGTGCTGTCGCGGGTGCCCGAAGGGCCGCTCGCCGCCTGCCTGGCCCCGTTCGCGACTTCCCTGCAGCAACAGGGCTACACGCGGCGCTACCTGCACCGGCACGTGCTGCTTGCTGCAAGCTTCAGTCGGTGGCTCAAACAGCGGGGCGTTCGACTCCGCCGCCTCAACGCCGACCATGCAGCGCAGTACCTGCAATGGCGGCATCGGCAGCGGCGACCCCACCGAGGCGATCCGGCCGCCCTCGACCACGTCCTCGAGTTCCTTCGCCATGAGCGGCTGCTGCCTGCGGCGAAACCCGCGCCACCGCCCCGCACTCCCGCGGGAGCGTGGGTGCAAGCGTACGCGCAATATCTACGCGAGGACCGCGGACTGGCCGAGGCGACGGTCATCAATTACGCACCGGTCATCGACCGATTTCTCACCGACCGGTTCGGCACCGGCGCCGTCGAGCTGGCGCGGATCGAGGCGAGCGACGTGGTTGGCTTCGTCCAGCGCCAGGCGCGGCGTCTGCAGCTGAAGGTCGCGAAGCTCATGACCACCGCCCTGCGCTCGTTCTTTCACTACGCCCGCTACCGCGGCGCAATCCACGTGGACCTGGCCGCGGTCGTCCCCTGCGTGCCGAGCTGGTCGCAGCCCGCGATCCCTCGAGGGATTGCGCCCGAGCAAGTCCGCCGCCTGCTGAGCCACATCGATCGCGGCACGGCCGTGGGAAGGCGCGACTACGCCATCCTATTGCTGCTCGCCCGGTTGGGATTGCGAGCCGGAGAAGTAGTCGGCCTCGAGCTCGAGGATATTAACTGGGCGGACGGCAGCTTGCGCGTCCACGGCAAGCGTGGGCACCGGCGGCACCTGCCCTTGCCGACGGAGATCGGAGAGGCGCTTGCTGCTTATCTGCAGGACGACCGACCCCGCAGCGCGAGTCGGCGGGTCTTTTTGCGGGCCCGAGCCCCCGTGCGCGGGTTTCTGAGTCCGTGTGCCGTCGGCTCGATCGTGCGGCACGCGCTCCGGCGGGCCGGGATCAAGGCGCCCACCAGCGGCGCCCATCAGTTTCGCCACGGCCTGGCGACGGAGATGTTGCGGCACGGTGCCTCGCTCGCACAGATCGGCGACCTGTTAGGGCACCAGAGTCCCCAGACGACGACGATCTACACGAAGGTCGATGTGGACGGGCTGCGGTCCCTCGCCTTGCCGTGGCCGGGAGGTGCGCGATGACCACCCTCCGCCAAGCCGTGCAGGACTATCTGGCCCTGCGGCGCAGCCTCGGTTTCAAGCTGACGCGCGTGGGCCGGCTGCTGGAAGATTTCGTCGGCTTCCTGGCGCAGCACGACGCCGCCTACATCACGTCCGACCTGGCCTTAGCCTGGGCGATCCAGCGTGCGGACGGCCATGCCGAGTCGTGGGCGGCCCAGCGCCTGAGCATCGTGCGCCTCTTCGCACGCTATCGAAGTGCCACCGATCCGCGGACTCAGATTCCGCCAGCCGGGGTGCTGCCCTTCCGGCCGCAGCGCGCCCGGCCGTATCTGTACTCGGAGCACGAGATCGAGCAGTTGCTGCAGGCCGCCCTCCGCCTGCCGTACCGTTTTCAACGCGGCGCCCTGCGGCCGTGGGTCTACCGCTGTCTCTTCGGGCTGCTGAGCGTCACGGGGTTACGCCTCGGCGAGGCCCGTAATCTCGAGCTCCAGGATGTCGATCTGCCGGCCGGGGTGCTCACGATCCGGGGCGCCAAGTTCGGCAAGACGCGCCTGGTCCCGTTGCACCCCTCGACCTGCACCGTGCTCGCCGACTACCTCGCCCGCCGCGAGCGCCATTGGGCGGGACAGGCGGTGTCCTCCTATGTGTTCGTCTCCAGCTGGGGCAACCGGCTGGACAATGGCGACATTCATCGGACGTTCTATCAGTTATCCCGGGAGATCGGGCTGCGTGGCCCGGGCGACCGGCATGGCCCTCGGCTACATGACATGCGGCATCGGTTCGCCACGTTGACCCTCCTCAACTGGTATCGCGCCCAGGACGACCCGGAGCGCCGCCTGCCCCTGCTGAGCGCCTTCCTCGGCCATGTCCATGTGGCCGACACCCAGTGGTACTTGAGCGACTCGCCCGAGTTGATGCACCAGGCGATGGCACGGCTGGAACGGCGCTGGGAGGTCGCGCCATGATACCCGCCCCCGCCCCCACGAACCTGGCGCCGCTGTTGCAGCGGTTCTTCACTCAGCGTCTGATGCAGGAGCGCCGGGTCAGCCCTCACACGATCGGCTCCTATCGCGACAGCTTCCGTCTGTTCCTGACCTTCGCGCACCAGCGGTTGCACAAACCGCCCGTCGCGCTGGTGGTCGAGGACCTCGAGGCGCCGCTGATCGTCGCCTTTCTCAATCACCTGGAACAGCACCGAGGCCTGAGCGTGCGGAGCCGCAATCTGCGTCTCACCGCGCTCCACTCGTTCTTTCGCTATCTCGCCTTCGAGCTCCCCACGCATGCCGCCCAGATCCAACGGGTGCTCGCCATTCCCAGCAAGCGGTACACGCGCACGCTGGTCCGTTTCCTCACCCGGGCCGAAGTCGACGCTCTGCTCGCCGCGCCGGATCGGCGGACCTGGTTCGGCCGGCGCGATCACGCCTTCATGCTGATGGCGGTGCAAACCGGGCTGCGACTGTCGGAGATCACCGGCGTCACTCGCGACGATTTGGTCCTCGACACGGGCGCGCACGTGCGGGTGATCGGCAAAGGCCGCAAGGAGCGCTGCACGCCGTTGGCGAAGCCGACGCTCGCCGTGCTCACGGCGTGGTTGCGGGAGCCCGCCAAGGGCGACGGCCGGCTGGTCTTTCCCAACACCAAGGGCGGGCGCCTGAGTGTGCACGGGGTCAAGTACCTCCTCGATAAGCATGCGGCGGCGGCGGCGCGCGTCTGTCCCTCGCTGCGGGGGAAGCGAGTGACTGTGCATCTCCTTCGCCACACCATGGCCCTCGATCTGTTGCAAGCTGGCGTGGACCGCGCCGTCATCGCGCTGTGGCTCGGGCATGAAAGCGTGGAGACGACCCAAGTGTATCTCGAAGCGACGCTCGCAATGAAAGAGCAGGCCCTGGCGAAAACGACGCCGCCACAAGGCACCCCGGGACGCTTCCGGCCGGGAGATCGACTCTTGAGCTTCCTCAGCAGCCTGTAGCGCTGACTATGTAGGGTGGCGGCCCGGGGCCCACGGCCGAGATGAGCGGTTACTCCTGACCAAGTTCACCGCGGCGATCCGTCACCCTACATAGTCCGGGAGGCCACATAGTGCCGGAACGTGTGGGGAGAGATCCGGCGTCCGATGAGGGATGGGCATCTCTGCGAGGCCTTCCTGATCGCGAGACGCAGCCGCTGCTCGACACCAGAACGGGAAAGCGGTTGACCGGCACGATTCGGAAACACGGGCGCACCGGGGCTGCGGTCGATGTGAGCGCACCAGGCACGCAACTCAGCGGCGGTCACTTTCCAGAGCGGGACGACGCGCTCCTTGCGTCCCTTGCCGTGCAGATGGAGCGCACAGGCGCGTTCCAGGAGCACATCGGCATTACGCAAGTTGACGATCTCGGAAACGCGTGCGCCCGTATTGTATAGCATGGCGAACAGTACGGCATCGCGCCGACCGCTCCATGTGATGCGGTCGGGGGCGTCGAGCACGGCCTTGACCTCTTCTCGCGTGAGGAAGCCGAGGATGGGTCGGTCGAAGCGTTTGCTGGAGATTGCAAGCACCCGCTGCGCTACAGGTAGCGAGGCGGGATCGCGCAGCGATGCGTGACGCATGAAGGAGCGGATGGCTGTGAGGCGGAGGTTTCGCGTGCGCGGTGTGTTGCCGCGCTCAGACTCGAGGTGGTCCAGAAACCCGAGGATCAGAGGGGCATCGAGATCGGCGAGTGTCAATGCCGTCGGCGGGCGTCCGGTACGCTGCTCGGCATAGCGGAGCAGCAACTGGAACTGTCACGATAGCTGGCGATCGTGTGCGAGCTGGCGCCGCGTTCTGTAAGCAGACGCCGCTGGAAGAAGTGCTGAAGAAGCGCTGGGAACGTGATCTCGCGCGGCATCATGGTGCACTCTCCACCTTGGGTCCAGCGAAATGCTCGAAGCGCTGAGAAGTGAGAGCCATCAGCTCAGGGACGGCGGAGACATACCAGTACGTATAGCTGGGCATCGCGTGCCCGAGGTAGGTTGCGAGCGCCAGAATCTTCTGGTCGACATCGACACCCGCCTCGTACCAACTCACGAGTCTGCGCACCGCGAATGTATGACGGAGATCGTGGATTCGCGGTCGGCATGCGCGACCGTGAGCGGTCCAGCCCAGGCGCATGCGGAGCCGTCCGAACGTCCTGAAGACGGCCCAGCGTGTGAGCGCTGGCGCGCGATCAGTGCGGAAGAAGCTTCCTGCTTTGGGAGCGTCGCGGTACGCCCTTCGGTGTTTAGCGTAGCACGTGAGTGCCTGCGTGGTCGTTGCGTGGAGCGGAACCAGGCGGGATTTGCGGAACTTGCTTTCCCGCACGGTCAGTACTCCGGCGGTCAGATCGACATCGCCATGCGTGAGGTGGCAGGCCTCGGACAGCCGCAGCCCCGTTGAGGCCAGAAGCGAGAGGAGGGTCACGTACGTCCTGGGCCGAAGCCCGCCACGCGGTAACAGGAGGCTTGCCTCATGCAGAAGCGCGGTGATCTCTGCGTGGGTGTAGATGTGTGGTGGTTTGCGGCGTCGCGACACCCGCCCCAAGACGCCGATAGGCGGGACCTCAGTAGCGGGATCGAACAGCGCACGGTGACGTGCGAACGATCGAATTGCGGAGAGACGTCGCTCGGCTTGCGCGGGCTCATCCGAGCGCGACAGCGCCCACCGCGTTGCGAGGTCTACGGTGATGGGGCCCTGATGCCCGACGCGGTCCGCATAGCGAGCGAACTCCAGCAGCAACCACCGCTGGTGCTCGAGACTGAACCCCAGGCCGCGTCGGAAAGCCAGGTACTCCTCGACACTTTTTAGCAGATTCGGCGTTGTCATCGAGGCACCTCCGGCCACGGCAGCGCCACCTCACGTAACGCCGGCAGATCGAGTTTGACATAGATGCTTGCGGTGTCGAGACTGCGGTGTCCCAGGAAGTCGGCGACCTCCTTCAGGCCGGCCCCGCGCCGCACCAAACGGCTCGCCACACTGTGCCGGAAGACGTACGCGCCGCCGGGAGGTGCCTCGATGCGCGCACGCCGAAGCACACGCACCGCGACCTTAGAGACGGCACTACTCGAGATCGGCTTGCCGCGGTTAGGTCCGCTGCGCTGCACGAAGATGCGACGCTCGTCGGTCGGCGGGCGTTCTCGGCGCAGATAGGCCGCCAGCGCATGGCCGGCGTCACGCGGCAGAGGAAGAATGGCACCCCGGCAATTCTTGCGGGAGCTCAGGTGGATAGTGCCACCGCGCCAGTCGATGTCCTCGAGTCGGAGCCGAGCAACCTCGCCGGGCCGTAACCCGAGCGTTGCGAGGCATAGTACGATTGCGCGGTCTCGGTGTCCGAAGGCTGAGGAGTCGAGTGATGCGAGCAGCTGCTCGAGCTGATCGTCGCTCAGGCATCGAGGAAGCGTCGAGAGCCGCCAGTGCGCGACCGCTGGGATCGCGCCCTCGAGCCGCGAATCGCATAACCCCTCGGCCTGCAGAAACCGGAAGAAGGACCGCAGCGCCGTCCGTACTGTCTTCATTGTGCGCGGCGAAAACCGGCTACGCATCGAGTCGATAAATTCGATCACGTGAGAGGGGCTCAAACGGCCCGGATCGATCGGGTCGTAGCCGAGGGCAGCACGAACGAAGAGGCGCACGAGTCGCTGGTGGATTTGCAGCGACCGCTCGCGTAGTCCACGCGTGCGCTGCTGGTGCTGCTTGTAGGCCTCGATCAGAGTGTCGAGGGGCCACGCGTCGGGAATCGTCATGGAGTGCTCCTTTCCGGTTAAGAGGAACCGGCAGGAGCATCCGAACTATGCGAAGTCCCGGCAAGGACCCGAGTCGTGCAACTCCATTGATTCGCAGTCACTTCGGACACCAGGCGGAGGACGAGCACCGCATAACTGAGGCGTCCGCATAGCCAGAGCTATGCTGAGCTCAGCATAGCTCTGGCAGTTGGATACAGCCTCGTACAACCGCAAGCCGCGTGAGCAGGTTTTCGGCGAGCCGGTCCAGATCAGGGCAGGCGCGACGGCGGCCTAACGAGCACGCGCGCGTGCGGCAGTTTCTCGGAGGCCTGCGGGGGTGAGAAGCGGCTTGGACAATACAGCAGGCTGGCGTGTCCCGCCTCCGGCCAGCCGTAAGCCTGGATCAGCCAAGCGTGGTTCGAACAGAACGGAGCCGGGTGGGCAGCCGGCCACGCGCGCAAACCAGGAAGGAGACCAACGGTGAGCAAGGACGTCCAGAAGCTCACGGACGAGATGGAGAACGCGCCTGAAAATGCGTTCGGCTGTCCGCGATGCGGCCGTGACAACATCATCGAGGTGAGCATGACCCTCGTGTCGTATCCCGTCACCGCGTGGACCGAGGATGGCTCGCCGGCCGCGTTCGGCGATCCCGAGTACGGCGAAGGCGAGGATTTCGACACCTACGAATGTCTCGACTGCAGCCGCGAGCATCCAGAGCACTGCACGTTCGACAACCCCGCACGGCTGCCCCTGGAGGAAGGCGACGATGATGACGCGTGACGACATGAGAGGTCGGCCGCACACACACTACTGCCCGCACTGCGATCGCGACGTGCCGTGCTTCCTCGCGGAGCGCGGTGAACGGTGCATATTCCCGAGCACGTCCGGGATGACGTGCGAAGCGTGCGCAGCAACCCACGCACCCTCGTCTCAACAGTCCCGCAGGGACGCAGATTCCCGCCCAGAGCCGCGGAAGAGCTCCTGACCCGCCGGACGAAGCTTGTCCTACCGGCGCGAGAACAAACCGATGAGAGCGGGCCCTCACGTCCCTCTAGATTTTCGGCACCTGGGCATCGCCCGAACGGTCGCCGCGGCGACAAAGAAACACGTGCAACCATCACGGCCAGGACAACGTCGTGGTCCCGGCGCCATCGGCTCGATGCTCTAGCCTACTCCGCCCTCAAGGCAGCATTCGGGTCCACGCGAGCAGCACGAGTCGCAGGGACCGCGCTCGCCACGACTGCAACGAGCAACAAAGTGCCCGTTACCGTTCCAAACACGACAGGGTCGCGCGCCGATTGATTGAACAGAAGTGGCGCAATCCAGCGCGCTGCGACAAGCGCGATTGCACCGACAACAGCGCCGGTCACCGCTAGCCGTAGGCCCTCGGCAACGACCAAGCTCACCAAATCGCGGGCCCCTGCGCCGAGCGCCACCCGAACCGCCAGCTCCTACCTTCGCTGCGCTATGGTGTACGCGATCACGCTGTAAAGTCCCAATCCCGCCAGCACGAGCGCCAGCACGCCGAACGCCGTGAACACCGTCGCGCCCATCACCCACGAGCGCGTCTCGTCTTCCAGGTATTCCGCCAGCCGCGTCACCGTTACGTACGCCGTGCCGGGCATCTCCTCCTGCAGCTGGCGGCGTAGCGGCTCGATGAACCGTCGCGTGTCGCCGCTCGCGCGCACGAACAGCCCACCCACTTGCGGCTGCATTTGCGCCGCAGGGAGATAGTAGTAGAAGTACCGCGTCTCGGGTCCAAGGCTCTGCGTGTGTATATCTTCGGCAACCCCGACGACATAGGTGCACGGCATGGTGTCCGCCGGCATGCGCACACACTTTCCCAGGGGATCGTCACCCGGCCAGAGCACGCCGGCCATCGAGGCACCGACCACGATCACGCGCTGTGCGCCCGCCACGTCCCCGTCCTCGAGGCCGCGGCCGCGCAGAATCCGCGTCCCCATCGTCGCGAAGTAGTCCGGCGACGCCGCGTTCAAATCGAACTCGCCAAACTTGCTCACTGAGTCGATGCCCTCGACGAAGATCGGCCAGTTCGACCTACCGCGGAATGGCACCGCGCGCTGAAAGCTTGCGTGTTCGATCCCGGGCACAGTCAGCGCCGCGGCGAGTAGCCCTTCGCGAAGCGCCACCGTCCGTGCGCTATCGAGCTTCACATCGCGCATCGCCATTTCGACGACCAGCACCGAGTCGGCGTCGAACCCAAGGCGCACATCGCGGACGTTGCGCAGACTGCGGACGAACAATCCGGCGCCAACGAGCAGCACGACCGAGAGTGCGCCCTGTAGTACGATCAGCGCGACACGCGCGCGTGATCGCTGATACGTGCCCGCGCGTGCGCCTGATTTGAGATCGTCCGTCAACGTGAGTCGCCGCGCCTGCAAGACCGGAAGCACACCCGTGAACAACCCGACAGTCAGCGAGACGATCCCGATGAACAGGAGCGTCCGCGGGTCCGTCGCGACCGCCGCGCGCTCGGTGTCAGGCAGGAACGCCGCACTCAGCGTCGCGCTCATCCAGATCGCGACGCCGATCCCCAGCATGCTCCCCAACACTGCGAGCACCATGCTCTCCGTGAGCAGCTGTAGCACCAGTCGCGATCGGCTCACGCCGAGCGCGATACGCACCGCGATCTCGCGGCGCTTCGCCAGTGCCCGCGCGAGAAGAAGGCTTGCGACGTTGGCGCACGCGATCAGGAGCACGATGATCGTCACGCCGGCAAGCCACGTGGCAACCTTCGCGACGTTCGATCGTTCGGGACCGCGCTCTCGCAATACCGATCCCGCGAGCGCACGCGGGCGCAAGGGTAGCGATGCGATCGTCGACTGAATCACCGCCGGTTTCACGGGCGAGCTGCGTGCGAAAGCTTTGCCCGAGCGCGTTGGTGAGATCGGCGTTCGCCGCGTCGATGCTGACGCCCGGCTTTCGCCTGACGAGCGTGCCGAGCCCAAAGAATTCACTGTACGTCGTCGGCCACTCGCTGCCGACGACGCTCGCTGCATATCTCGCGACGGGAATGAACGCGGCCGGCGGCTCGAGCGGCCACAGCCCGACGAATTCCTTCGGCGCGACGCCGATGATGGTGTAGACAACGGCGTCTATCTGCAGCGTCGAGCCGATCGCGTCAGCGCGCCCGCCGTATTGCGTTTGCCACATCGCGTAACTCAGCACGGCAACCGGTGCACCCATCTGCGGTGCGTCTTCGGCGGTGGTGAATTACCGTCCGGCCACGGGCGGCGCATCGAAGAGCCCGAAAAAGTCTGCGGTGACCACACCGATGCGCATTTCGCGGGCATCCTGCCCAACTCCCACCCCAAGCTGCTCGAGGGTGTGACCGGCGACTGCCGAGAACGACCTTGTCCACCGCGCGAGATCGGCGTGCCGCGCGTACTGGCCGCCCGTTCCGTCCTCGACGCCGCGCACCGTCCGGTACAGGTAAACGCGATGCACCGACGCCGGATCGCGCATCAGTGGGGGCGGTCGAAACATCAGCCGATCGATGAGCGAGAACATCGCGGCGTTGGCGCCAACGCCGAGCGCGAAGGTGAGCATCACGCCAGCGGTGAAAGCGGGGCTTCTGCGGAGCCCGCGCACTGTGCCCCTCGCATCCTGCCACACTCCCTCGAGCCACGGCCAGAGCCAGACGGCGCGCGATTCTTCACGCATCAAGGTCTCGTTCCCCATGGCGCGTCGTGCGGCCCTGCGCGCTTCGGCGGGCGAATTTCCGTGCGCGATCCGGTCTCGCTCGATCGCGTCGCGATGGAACGATAGCTCCTCCTCGAGTTCCGCGCCCTGTGCGCGGAACCGCCACCAAACGACGAGTCGCCGAAGGATCCGCATGGATGGATTTCCTCACGCGTTTGCGAGAACCAACTGAATTGCACTCACGATCCGCTCGAACTCCCTCCGCTCCGCGGCGAGGTGTCTGCGGCCAGCTGCGGTCAGCGTGTAGTACCGCGCGCGCCGGTTGTTTTCCGATGCGCCCCACTCCGCTTTGACGCAGCCGTCCAGCAACAGGCGCTGTAGGGCCGGATAGAGCGAGCTCTCGCCAACATGAAGCACGTCGTGCGAGAGCTCCTTCACGCGCTGCGCAATGCCGTAGCCGTGCTGCGGTCCGCGCGTGAGCGTCCGGAGCACCAGCATGTCGAGCGTGCCGGGCAGCAGGTCGGGCGAGTTCTTCTCAGGCGCTCTCCTATCGATAGGTGATGGGAAGATGCAATACGCCTGCTCGGATGTCAAGACCCATCGATAGACGTTGGGAAACTCCCACAGGCGAGCCTGGTCCGCTCGACGTTTCGTTGACTGACGGAGCAATGAGAAGAGAGACGGGTGAACGAGATGTAGTCATCAACCTTCGCCAGGAGACGACGCAATGCCCGCCGAACTCACCTACACCGACGGCACCGCCGACTTCTTCGAGGTCGGCATCGAGCGCAGCGCGTGGCACCGAGAGGGTTGCCTTATCCCGCCGGATCGCGAAATCACGATCCCCGACGCGCTCGAACTCATCCACGGGAATTACCACGTCGCGCGACGATCAACGTTCTACGCAGGGGACGCCGCCTGCGAAGACGTTCGCGAGAGCCGCCACGCGTACGTGACCGTCCGGACTGACACAGGCAAGGAGCTCGGCTCCGTCGGCCGGAGCTATACGGTGCTCCAGAACGAGGATGCGTTCCGCGCGCTGGAGCCGCTCGTGGAGGAGGGCGTGGTCCGGCTCGAAACGGGCGGCGTGCTCCGCTCGGGCGCCGACATCTGGATGCTCGGCCGGTTCGCCATCGAACGATTCGGCCCCGTCGTGCGCGAGGTGTTTGCCGACGAGGTCGTGC
>JBOHRM010000208.1:0-4201 GCA_050732715.1 Longimicrobiales bacterium | reverse complement strand
CGCGGACGGGCACATGCTCTGGCTGCCGATGAACGATGGCCGCATCAGCTCCTTCAACACCGCGCCCGGCAACCTGTACAGCGCGCCGCGGCCCGTCCGCATCGGCGAAGGCGGCGTGACGCGCATCGCGGTCGACCTAGTCATTCCGCCGGCGCCCCAGCCCGAAGACACCGAGTGGGTGAAGCACGTCACACTTCGGAGCGATAAGCTCACAGCGTTCTGGGGCCGGCCGACCTATATCCACGCGACGGTGCTGCTGCCGAGGCGATACGCCGAGAATCCCAACGTACGCTATCCGAGCATCTACACGCTCGGCCACCGCGTCGCGTTCTCGTTCGAGCCGGACTCTTCGCGCGCCCGCGACGTTGGTGAGATCAACCCGACCACGGGTCTCGAGTCGGGCTACGATTTCTACAAGGCGTGGACCGCTGGCGACTTTCCTCGCGTCATCGCCATCACGTTGCAGCAGGCGACGCCGTATTTCCCCGACTCCTACTCGGTGAATTCCGCGAACAACGGCCCGTATGGCGATGCGATCGTCGAGGAGGTGATCCCGTACCTGGAGCGCGAGTTTCGCATCATCGGAGAGCCGTACGCGCGTGTCCTTGAGGGCGCGTCGACCAGCGGCTGGCAGTCATTGTCGCTGATGCTCAACTATCCCGACTTCTTTGGCGGTGCATGGATCCTGCAACCGGACCCGATCGACTTTACGCGGTACCTGCTGACGAACATCTACGAAGACGAGAACGCATTCACCGCGCGCAGCGGATCGTTGGCCGTCGAGCGCCCATTCCGCCGAACGGTCGAGGGGCAGGTCGTGTGGACCATGCGCCAGCTCAGCCGGTTCGAGGACGTGCTCGGCTCGCGTGGCCGCTCCGGCTACCAGCTCGAAGGCTGGGAAGCCGTCTATGGCCCCGCCGATGAAGACGGTTACCCGAAGCCGCTCTGGGACAAGCAGACCGGCGCGATCGACCGCGACGTCGCGGAATACATGCGTGACAACGGATACGACCTGCGCGTATACGCGGAGCGAAACTGGCGCACGATCGGACCGAAGCTCGCCGGCAAGCTGCACTTCTTCACCGGCGACATGGACGACTTCTACCTCAACCTCGCCGTCTATCGCTTCGAGGAGTTCCTGCGGTCGACCACGGACCCGCCCTCGGACGCGAAGTTCACGTACGGTCGCCCGATGAAGGGTCACTCGTGGCACGCGTTCACATGGGCCGAGCTGGTGCGGCGCATCGCCGCGCACATCCACCAGCACGCGCCTGCTAACTGAGTGCTCCGGAAGGCCCCCTCACCCAAGCCCTCTCCCCCGACAATGGGGGAGCGGGGATGTCACCTTCGGCTCCAGGAAGTCAGGAAGTGCGTTCGCAGAACCCCTCCTGGGTTCCTGGCTCCTCATAGTCCCGCTAGGAAATGCATGGCCGTCATCGCGTAGCGGAGTACTGGAAACGCTTCCCCCCAGCAGAGGGGGAGGCGTCGGGAGGCGGTGCATGGCTGAGCGCCTGCCCGTTCCCGGGCGGGGCGTCAGCCGGTTGCGAGGAGCTCCTTCAGCTCTTCGGGCGAGAGGTTTTCCGCACGGCGCGTTCCCATGCGGCCGCCGGTGCGGCTGACCCGCGCCGCCGGACGTGAGGGCGAGGGCACGCGCAGCGCGGAATCCGAGTCGTAGTCGAAGCCCTCGATCGACAGCCGCGGCAGGCGGTCCCTCAGCACGCGCTCGATGTCGCGGATCGCGCCGAGATCGACGGCACTGACGAACGTGACCGCCGTGCCCGCCGCGCCTGCGCGCGCGGTCCGGCCGATGCGGTGCACGTAGTCCTCGGAGTTGCGCGGGACGTCGTAATTGACCACGGGGCTGATCCCCTCGATGTCGAGCCCGCGTTGTGCGACGTCCGTCGCCACCAGCACTTGAATCTTGCCGGCCGCGAACGCATCGAGCGCGCGACGGCGCTCCTTCATGTCACGATCGCCGTGCATGACATCGGCGTGGATCCCCTCGCGCTGGAGCCGGCCCACGAGCACGTCCGCGCCGCTCTTCGTCGCGCTGAACACCAGCACCTGGTCCCAGCCCTCCTCGCGCAGCAGCTCGATCAGCAGTGCAGGCTTGCGCTCCGCGCGCACCGAGTAGACCCGCTGCTCGACGCGATCCGCGACCGTCGCTGGCGGCGTCGCCTCGACCCACTCGGGATCGCGCATGATGCGCAGCGCGAGGGCGTGCACGCCGTTCGGCATCGTCGCCGAAAACAGCAGCGTCTGCCGATTCCCGGACAGCCGCGCCAGGATCGCCTCGAGCTGTGGGCGGAACCCCATGTCGAGCATGCGGTCGGCCTCGTCGAGAACCAGAAACTCGATCCCCGACAAGTCGACGTGGCCCCGCTCGACGTGGTCGAGCAGCCGGCCCGGCGTCGCGACGATCACGTCGAAACCCGCGCGCAGGTCGCGAATCTGCGGCCGCATCGGTATGCCGCCGACGATCTCACCGATGAACAGCTCCGTGTTGCACGCGAGCTCGCGCGCGTCAGCCGCAACCTGCTGCGCCAGCTCGCGCGTGGGACACAGCACCAGCGTACGGAGTCCTTCACGGCCGATCTGCTTCTCGAGTACCGGCAACAGAAACGCCGCCGTCTTGCCAGTGCCGGTCTGCGCAATACCGACCACATCACGGCCGGCGCTGGCGGGTGGGATCGCTTTCGCCTGAATCGGGGTGGGTATGGACCAGCCGAGCTGGTCGACGGCACGGATCAGCTGCGGAGCCGTCAATAGCTCCTGAAACGTCATTCACATCTCCATCAACGGTCTGCGGGGCGCTCCCATTGATGTTTCAGCACCCCATACACGACGAGGCCGGCGCGCCGCACTGGCCACCGGCCTCGCGAAACAATGACCAAATATAAACGTAGAGCGCTTGGAAAGCAATTGGCAAACCGCAACTTCCGCCGATCGCGGTTGCGCGCGTCGGCGGGGGAGTTACTGGTTTGCGCAGGGGGAAGCGGAAGTCACCCAACCGATTCCCCTCCAACACCGGCGCGGACCGCGCACCGAGAAATGCGTGACTGGACGGCACGCCCGAACCGTGTTCTCTTTGATGCGCGCAAATTCGGCCAATGGACAATCCGGGTAGGATGACGGAAAAGGGCGCGGATACTGCCCCGCCGGTGAATGAAGCACCGGTCACGCCGGAGGTTCCGCCTGCACCGCCGGCGTCGAGGATGTCGCGCGCCTCGTCCGGACAGGCGAGCCGGCGCGGCACCCTGCGGCGCACGCCAAATCAGCCGTGCCTCAACTGCGGCGACGCGACGCCCGGCGACTATTGCCGAAACTGCGGTCAGCCCAAGCGCAAGGTCGCGGTGTCGCTCGGGGCCATGATCGCGGACGTGGTCGAGGACCAGCTCGTCATCAACCGGACGTTGCCGCGATCGATGTGGTGCCTTATCTCGCGGCCCGGCTTCCTCACGGCCGAGTACGTCGAAGGTCGCATCGTCCGGTACGTCTCACCGCTCCGGCTCTATCTCGTCACCAGCGTCGTCTTCTTCCTGCTCCTCTCGTCATTCGGGTTGCGTGCACTCGACAACGTCAACTTCGGTGACGAGGAAGGCGCGGCGCCACCGGGTGAAGAAGGGCTCGCCGCCGGCGCGGCCGCGCTCGAGGGGCTCGACACGACGGACATGCCCGTCGAGGCGCGTGAGGCGGTCCGATCGGCCGTTCAGCAGCTGTCCGAGCGAGCGGCCGAGCCGCTGCCCACGCCGCCGTCTGCCAGCGCCATCAGAGCAGCCATCGACCCGTCCGGCCTCCAGCCTTGGGCGCGCGAGATACTCGAAAATAACTACGAGGGATTCACGGCTCGCGTCATCGCGCGCGTCGCGGATCGCTATGGCCACCTACCCCCGCGCCAGGCGTTCCGCGAGTTCACGCGCGAATACTTCGAGTACGCGCCACACACCGTGTTCGTGCTGTTGCCGATCTTTGCCTTCATCCTCAAGCTGCTCTACATCCGCCGGCGCCGATTCTACGCCGAGCACTTCGTGTTCGCGCTGCACGTCCACTCGCTCACGTTTCTCACGTTCATCGTGATGCTCCTCATCGGCAGCGCGACAGTGAACTGGTGGCTGTTCCTCGCCATCATGATCTATGTCTGGCTCGCCATGAAGCGCGTCTACGGCCAAGGTTGGTTCCGGACCACCGCCAAGTACTTCAC
>JBOHRM010000207.1:0-5300 GCA_050732715.1 Longimicrobiales bacterium | reverse complement strand
AGTGAGAACCATGCGTAATATTGCGAATCAGCGGGAGCGGCAGCTTCAGCGCAGGCACCGGCGCGTCCGCAAGAAGATCACCGGGACGACGGCTCGGCCACGACTCGTCGTGCACCGCTCGCTGAAGAACATCCAGGGCCACATCACGGATGACGTGACGGGCAAGGTCCTGGTCGGTGTGTCGACGCTGGCGCCGGAGCTGAAGGCGTTGCGGGGGCAGGAGAACGGCGGCAAGACCGCGTTGAGCAAGGCAGCGGGTGCGCTGCTCGCAGAGAAGGCGAAGGCGGCGGGTGTAACGGCGGTCGTTTTCGATCGTGGCGGGTATCCCTATCACGGCCGGGTCGCCGCGTTCGCGGAAGGTGCGCGAGAAGGTGGCCTCGCGTTCTGAACGGAAATGATGAATGATGGACGCGCGTGATTGCGACTCGAGTTTGTACGGAAATGATGAGTGATGAATGATGAATGATGAATGATGAATGATGAATGATGATGGAATGATCGGTGAAGCATTGATGTCGTGCATTCATCATTTCGCATTCATCATTTCGCATTTCTGGTAAGGAGCGATATGGAGAAGCAACGATCGGCCCGTGAGCCTCGCTCGGGGAAGCGGGGGCGGTCCGAGCCCGAGATGGTCGAGAACGTGGTGTTCGTGAACCGCGTGGCGAAGGTCGTGAAGGGCGGCCGGCGCTTTTCGTTCACCGCGCTCGTTGCCGTCGGCGATCGCAACGGCCGTGTCGGCATTGCGCTGGGCAAGGCGAAGGAGGTGGCCGAAGCGATCCGCAAGGGCCTCGAGCAAGCGAAGCACAACATGGTCGAGGTACCGGTGGTGGAGGGCACATTGCCACACGAGGCGGTCGGCCGCCACGGCGCGGCGAAGGTGCTGTTGAAGCCGGCGCGTCCCGGTACGGGCGTGATCGCGGGCGGCGCCGTCCGCGCCGTCGTCGAGGCGGCCGGGGTCACGGACGTGCTGACGAAGAGCCTGGGCAGGAACAACCCGGTCAACGTCGCGCGTGCGACGATGAACGGCCTCGAGCAGCTCGTGACGCCGGAACGGATCGCGCTCGAGCGCGGCATCTCGCTCGAGGAGCTGGGGGTCGGCCATGGCCGCTAGCGCGAGAGCCGATGTGGCGCCTGCGCGGCTGCGCGTCACGCAGATCCGCAGTGGGATCGGCCGGCCGGCGAAGCATCGGGCGACGCTGAAGGCGCTGGGGATCCGGCATCATCAGCAGAGCGTCGTCCACGAGGACACGCCTTCGATCCGCGGAATGCTTTTCCAGGTCAGGCATCTGGTCCGCGTGGAGGAGCTGGCGGGAGACGAGACGTAAGATGACGAATCTCAGCAACTTGAGACGCCCGGAAGGCGCGCACCGCTCGCGAACGCGCCGCGGCCGCGGGCCCGGCTCGGGGCTCGGCAAGACGAGCGGCCGGGGCCACAAAGGCCACAAGGCTCGGACGGGTGGAGGCACGCATCCGTGGTTCGAGGGCGGCCAGATGCCGTTGCAGCGGCGCGTCCCGAAACGCGGATTCACGAATCCGGGCCACACGGCCTACGAGATCGTCAACGTAGGCGACCTGGCGGCGATCGACGCGGATGAGATCACGCCGGATGTGCTGGGCGCACACGGCCTGGTCCGGCCCAAGAAGGGGCCGGTCAAGCTTCTCGGCACCGGCACGATCGAAAAGAAGCTGATCGTCCGCGTCCATGCGATCAGCGCTTCGGCGCGGTCGAAGATCGAAACCGCCGGAGGGACGGTCGAGTTGGTGGAGGTCTGATCATGGCGAACCCGATCCCGAACCTGTTCCGCGTCCCTGAGCTGAAGCAGAAGATCCTCTTCACGCTCATGGTGCTCGCGATCTATCGGATCGGCGCGCACATCACCGCACCGGGCGTCAACTACACGGTCCTCCAGGAGCTGTTCAGCGGGCTCCAGAACACGCTGCTGGGCGTGTACGACATGTTCGTGGGCGGGGCGCTCGCGCGGGCAACCGTCTTCTCGCTCGGCATCATGCCGTACATCTCGGCGAGCATCATGTTTCAGCTGCTCGCGGCGGTGTTCCCGACCATCGAGAAGATGCAGAAGGAGGGCGAGGAGGGGCGTAAGAAGCTGACGCAATGGACACGCTACGCCACCATCGGGCTCGCCTTGCTCCAGGCTTACGGCTACGCCGTGTTCCTCCAGACGCTGAACAACGGCGCCGCGGTCAACAGCCCCGGCATCGGCTTCCTCATCACCACGACGCTGCTGCTCACCGTGGGCGCGGTGTTCGTGATGTGGCTGGGCGAGCAGATCACCGAGCGCGGGATCGGCAACGGCATGTCCCTGCTGATCTTCTTCTCGATCATCGAGGGCTTCCCAGCCGCTGTCGGGAACACGTGGGAGGCGTATCGAACCGAGGTCATCGGCGGCTTCGCGTTGGTCGTGCTCGGCATCGTCATTGTCGGCGTAATCATGGGCGTGGCCGCGATGACCATGGCGGCTCGGCGCATCCCCGTGCAGATCCCGCGCAAGGTCATGGGCCGCGGCCGCGTGCGCGAGGGACAGAAGAGCTTCATTCCGCTGCGCATCAACTCGGCCGGCGTGATGCCGATCATCTTCGCGCAGTCGATCATCATCGTGCCCGGCACGCTGGCGGCGTTCACGCAGTTCGGCTTCCTCCAGGGCGCTCAGGACATGCTCCAGCCAGGATCATGGCTTTACAACCTGCTGTACGGCACCCTGATCATCTTCTTCACGTACTTTTATACCGCCATCATCTTCAACCCGGTCGATCTGGCGGAGAACCTGAAGAAGCAGGGCGCGTTCATCCCCGGGGTCAAGCCCGGCGCGCGTACGGCCGAGTACATCGACCACGTGCTGAGTCGCGTCACCGTCGCCGGATCGCTCTACCTCGCGCTCATCGCGCTGCTGCCGTTCTGGATCTTCGACTGGTTCAACATCCAGACGTTCTTCTTCGGCGGGACCTCCCTACTGATCGTGGTCGGCGTCGGCCTCGATACCGTGCAGCAGATGCAGCAGCACTTGCTCCTGCGGCACTACGAGGGCTTCATGAAGAAAGGACGAGTCCGGTTCCGCGGCCGGCAGCGGTACATGTGAAATGCGAAATGATGAATGCGAAATGATGAATGCGCCCAATCACGCGCCGACCCCTTCTGCTCAAATTCATCATTCATCATTCATCATTCATCATTCGTCGTTCTCGGCTTGATGGACCTCGTGCTATTCGGGCCGCCTGGCGCGGGTAAGGGGACGCAGGGGGCGTTGCTCGAGCAGCGATTCGGGGTACACCGCCTGTCGACGGGCGACATGCTGCGCGACGCGAGACGGACACGCACTCCGCTCGGGCTCGAAGCGCAACGGTTCATGGATGCCGGCGAGCTCGTGCCGGATGACGTGATCCTCGGCATGGTCCGGGATGTGCTCGGCACCGATGCCGCGGCGAATGGCGTGCTGTTTGATGGGTTCCCGCGCACGCTGGCGCAGGCGGAGGCGCTCGATGCGCTGCTCGACCACCTCGGCCGGCCGCTCGATGCCGTGATCGTCCTCGATATCGATGACGAGACGCTGATCAAACGACTGGACGCCCGTGTGTACTGTGAACGCTGTGGCGCGGTGTATAACCGGTACTTCGACCCGCCGCCAAGCGAGGACAGCTGTGGCGAGTGCGGCGGCGAGCTGACTCAGCGGGCGGATGACGCGCCCGAGACGGTGCGCAAACGGCTCGACGTCTATCGGGCGCAGACGGAGCCGTTGCTCGAGTATTACGAACGGTCGCCAATAGTCGTCGAGCACGTCGACGGCACACGGCCAGTCGACGAGGTCCACAACGATGTGCAGGCGTTGCTCGTGAACCTCCACCCCGCGCGACATGCGTCGCCTGGGGACCCCGGGCATGGATGATTTCGGTCAAGACGAAAACGGAGCTTGACGCAATCGCGGCGGCAGGCGCGATCCTCGGCAGCCTCTTCGAGGCGCTCGAGCCGCGGGCCGTGACGGGCGTGACGACGGAAGAGCTGGACGGGTTCGCGGAGGAGTTCATCCGCGCTCATTCATCGGCGGAGCCGGCGTTCAAGGGACTTTACGGTTTCCCCGCGAGCCTGTGCACCTCGATCAACCACGAGGTGGTCCACGGCATCCCGTCCGCGCGACGGCAGCTGCGCGAGGGCGACATCGTTAGCGTCGACGCCGGCGTCAAGCTCGACGGTTGGTACGCCGATATGGCCCGGACGCTCGCCGTCGGCGAGCCGGACGCCGAAGCGAGCCGGCTCCTCGCCGTGACCCATGCAGCGCTCCACGCCGGTATCACCGCCGCGATGCCGGGGAACCGGATCGGCGACATCGGCAGCGCGGTCCAGAGCGTTGCCGAGTCCGCCGGCTTCAGCGTGGTCCGCGAGCTCGTCGGCCACGGTGTCGGCCGCGAACCGCACGAGGAGCCGCAGGTCCCGAACTACGGCCGCAAGGGCCGCGGCGTGCGGCTCCAGCCCGGCCTCGTCCTAGCGATCGAGCCGATGGTCAACGAAGGCACACCCAACGTCCGGACGCTCGGCGACCGATGGACCGTGGTCACGGCGGACGGTAAACGCAGCGCGCACTTCGAACACACGGTCGCCATCACCGACTCGGGCCCGCGCATCCTGACGGCGGCCCCGGCCGTCAGCCTGAACGGCGCCGCTCACGGCGCCGACCTCGAATGAGCAAGAAATCCATGGCTGACGGTACGGCGTGGTAGGAATCCCCTCGCAAAGACGCGAAGAACGCGAAGGTGTCGGGAACGGTGTCTGGCCGAGTTCTCGGCGAGCTCGCCGCCTTGGCGCGAGCATCCTCACCGGCCCCATGAGGCTTGGGCGTCCCGAACCGGGGTTGCGTGGGACCGCTAAGTTATGCTATGCTTAATAGCTGTACAAGAAACGGGAACGACCATGAAAGTGCGTAGCAGCGTCAAGCCGATCTGCGAGCATTGCAAGGTGATCCGGCGGAGCGGCGTGGTCCGTATCATCTGCAAGAAGAACCCGCGACACAAACAGCGGCAGGGTTGATATGGCGCGTATCGCAGGAGTCGACCTTCCGCGCAACAAGCGGATCGAGATCGGGCTCACGTACATCTACGGGATCGGCACGTCGCTGTCGCGGCATATCCTCGCGGAGACCGGCGTGGATCCGGACCGGCGCGTGCACGACCTTTCGGACGATGAGGTGAATCGGCTCCGTCGAGCGATCGAGACGCAGCAGAAGGTCGAGGGCGCGCTCCGGACCGAGGTGTCGATGAACATCAAGCGATTGATGGACATCGGCTGTTAC
>JBOHRM010000206.1:0-9183 GCA_050732715.1 Longimicrobiales bacterium | reverse complement strand
GCCCAGGACGGCATCGCCACGTTCACGAGTCTCGCGATCGGAGGCGACGCAGGAGAGCGCACCTTACGGTTTACGGCGACCGGGCTCGAGCCGGCCGTCTCGGAAACGTTCGCGCTCGCGCCGGGGCCCCGCGCTGCGCTTCACATCCAGGTCGAGCCCGGCGGCGCCGAGATCGGCGCGCCGCTCAGCCCGCAGCCGGTCATCCATATGCGCGACGCGTACGGCAACGTCACCGAAGATGACGACACGACCGTCGTCACGGCCGTGATCGCCTCCGGCGGCGGCTCGATCGCCGGCGGCGGCACCACGACCGTGGCCAACGGTGTCGCAACGTTCACCGACCTCGCGATCGACGGCGCCGCCGGCGAGCGGACGTTGCGCTTCGCGGCGCAGGGTCTGACCCCGGCCGAATCCGAGCCGTTCTCGCTGACGGCCGCCGCGCCAGCCTCGCTCCGCATCCGTGTCCAGCCGGGCGGCGCCACGGCCGGCGTACGCCTCGCCACACAGCCGGTCATCGAGATCCGCGACGCGAACGGCGACGTCGCCAACGACGATGACGCGACCGTCGTCACGGCGACAATTGCTTCGGGCGGCGGCTCGATCGTTGGCGGCGCGACCGTGACCGCCCAGAACGGCATCGCCACGTTCGCGAACCTCGCGATCGGCGGCGACACAGGACAACGCACCTTACGGTTCGCGGCGACCGGACTCGAGCCGGCCGTCTCGGAAGCGTTCGCGCTCGCGCCCGGGCCGGCAGCCACCCTCTCGCTCCACAACGGGGACGGCCAGAACGGTCGCGCCGACACGGACCTCCCCGTTCCGCTCGCGGTCCTCGTCCACGACGGGTTCGGCAACGGCGTCCCTGATGTCGCCGTCGACTGGACGGTGACCGCCGGAGACGGGACTGTGCGGTCCGATGATGGACAGACAAACGAGGACGGCGTGACGAGCGCCGTCTATCGCCTCGGCCCACACGCGGGCGTCGACACGATCGAAGCGTCCGCGGCCGGCCTCGACGGCTCGCCCGTCTCGTTCACCGCCACGTCCACGCCCAATGCCCGCATCTCCGGCACGGTCACGAGGGTGGCCGGATCAGCGTCCGCGGGCGTGCTCGCCCAATTGAACGGGTCGGCTGGCCCGGGCGGGCGCACGGCCGCGGCCGGATTCGCGATGGTGTCGGCAACGTCGTCGGGCGGGCGCGGGCGGCTGCTCGCGCTTGCCGGCGCTGGCGGCGACGTCGCGGCGGCGAGTGGTCCACCGCCCCAACCGCTGCCCACGGCACAGCGGCCGGAGTTCGTGGCGGACGAGCTGATCGTGACGTTCCGGGCACAGCCGCTCGGAGCCCCGCCGATCGGCGCGAACGCCTATCGCGCGCCCGCCGCCGCCGCCGTCGTCATGACGTCGATGCGGCGCGTTCTCGAGCCCCATGAGCAGACCAGCGGCACGGCCGTCGTAGGCGTCTCGCCCGCAATCCTCACGGCCCGGCTCCGCGTCGACCCGCGCACGATCGCGAGCACCGAGCAGGCGCTGCGCGCGGATCCAGCGATCGAGCGCGTCGAGCGCAACGCCATTGTGTACTCGTCCGCGATCCCGCTGGGCACCAGCGTCCCGCGCCTGCCGCCGCTCGCCACCGTGACGAGCGTCCCGCGCGTGCCGTCGCTCGCCACCGTGACGCCGAACGATGCGTTCTACGCATGGCAGGCATGGCACTACCACATGATCGACTTGCCGCGCGCTTGGGAGATCACGACGGGCAGAGCGTCCGTGGTGGTGGCGGTCCTGGACGACGGGATTCGGTTCGATCATCCCGACATTGCACTGAATCTCACGAATGATGGTTACGACTTCGTGTCCGACGGCTCGGTCATGCTCTGCTCCGGAGGCACGACGCCGAAGGCGGGCGATGGCGACGGCTACGATCCTTACCCGGAGACGCCCGTGAGGCACCGCTGGGCAGACACGTGTGCGGGCGACATCGAGAGCAACGGAGGACACGGCCTCCACGTCGCCGGGATCATAGGGGCGTCCAGCAACAACGGCGGCGGTGTCGCGGGCGTGAACTGGAACGTTTCGATCCGTCCGGTGAGAGTATTGGACATCACCGGGCGCGGAACACACTACGACGTCGCCCAGGGACTCCTCTACGCTGCCGGTTTGCCCGCGGATGACGGCGCGGGCGGGGCCGTGGCGGCGCCCTCCGTAGCCCGGATCATAAACCTGAGCTTCGCCGGCCCGCAGTCATCCATGCTCCTCGAGGACGCGGTCGGCGCGGCGGCGAACGCCGGCGCACTGATCGTCGCCGCCGCGGGCAACGCCGCCACCTCCACTCCGAACTATCCTGCCGCGTACCCCCAAACCGTTTCGGTCTCCGCCGTCCAGCCTGACGGGTCGTTGGCGTCGTATTCGTCATTCGGTCCCACGATCGACATCGCGGCGCCCGGCGGCGAGACGAGTCTCGGCTGTGATTTCGGTGTCTGGTCCACGACCTGGAACTTCGTTCGCAACCTGCGGAGCTTCTCCTGCTGGGCCGGGACGTCGATGGCCGCGCCGCACGTCACGGGCGTGGCCGCGCTCCTCCTCGCCGCGCAGCCGGGATTGAACGCCGCGCAGCTGCGCGCGCGCATCCTCGGGTACGCCGTGCCGGCGGGAGACCCGACCCGTTTCGGCGCGGGGATCGTCAACGCGCGTAACAGCCTGACCCTGAGCCACGCGCCGGCGCGGTCGCTGCACGTGCGCCTGATCGATGCCGACAACGGCGCCAACGTAGCGGATGCGATGGCCGCGCCGAACGGCTCATACACGTTCGGCGAGCTCGATGACGGCAACTACTACGTTTACGCCGGCGAGGACGAAGGGGGCGATGGCGTGATCGGCGTGCCCGTGCGCCGATGGGGCGCGGCCGGCGGCAGCGCGGCGCCGACCGTCATCGCCGTGGACGGCGCGGGCGAGTACCCCGTCTCGTTCGAGATCGGCGTCCCACTCGCCCTGGCGACGCCGCCGCCCGACCCCGGCGCCAATGTCCTCCCGATCGGCGGATATCTGACGGGAGGGCCCGCGGCGCAGGGCGTCCACGATTTCGTGCTCGAGGTGCCGGCCCCAGGGAGCTACATCTTCGAGACATCGGCCGTGAGCGGTGCGTGCGGATTCGCACTCGAGGCGGATACACGTCTGAGGCTGTACAACGAAGCGTTCGGTTTGATCGCCTCGAACGACGACATCGACCCGGCCGCCGGGAACCTGTGCGCGCGAATCACCCAGACGCTTCAGCCGGGAACGTATCACCTCGAAGTTCTGGACGTATCCGGCCGCTACGCGGTGTCCGCGCGAAGACGACCTTGAACCGCGTGGGCGGCTGAGGGCGATACGTCCGCGGTCGCGCAAGCGGCGCCGCGCCACGACGGCCGCCGAGTTTCTCAGGAGTCACACGCCGCAAGCGATCCTCAGGGCCTTACCGACCTCGCGCATCTTCGCCGCGCTGACGCTTCCCACGAGGTTGCGGAGCTGATTCTTTCGGACGGTGAAGATGTTGCAGAGGTTGACGCAAGCCGTGTCCTCGAGGCCCTCGTCGATCCCGAGATCCACCTCGGTGGGTGAGCCACGCTGCGTCGCGATGATCGGGGCAACCGCGACCGTGCTGAGCAACCCGATGAGCGAAGCACGACTCAACACCAGGACCGGACGCTGCGTATCCGACGATGGCACGTCGAGCAGGTAGATGCCGCCGCGCCTCAGCTCTCGGGCCATGCCTGGGCTCCTAGCATGTTTTCGACCTCGTCGAGCATCGCGTCCGCCTGGCCATCATAGGCGCGGGCGAGCCGGGCGTCCACCTTGCGACGCTCCTTAAGAACAAAATAGTGTCGCACGGCCGATCGGATGAACGCCGAGCGCCCGTTCTTCCGGGTCTCCGGGTCCGCATCGATCCGATAGAGAAGGTCGATGTCGATCGACACCTGCACGGCCTTAGTGTTCATTATGTCCAATATATCACAGGATTCCGTGGACTCAAGTGTTCGGACCGGACGCCAAGCGGCTGGCGGCTTGCTCGACGACGCGTTAGATGATGTTCCCATGAACCGCCGGGATTTCAATCGCTGGTTCGTCGGGGCCGCCGGCGCACTGCTGTTCCCATGGCGAACGGCCGGCGCTCAGGGCCTGGCGCCCGGCGCGCGCACGTCTACGCAACGGGTACCGCGTACCGCGGTCTCGCGGCAGCAGCCGATGGTGAACGCGGAACGGCTGCAGCGGCTGTTCGATGAGCTGGCCGAGTTCGGCGCGACCGAGGCGGGTGGCACGCACCGCGTCGCCTACGGCGAGGAGGATCGGGCGGCTCGGGCCTGGATCCTGGATCGTATGCGTGAGGCCGGCCTCGAGGTGCGTGTCGACGCGGCCGCGAACATCCTCGGCCGGCGCGGCGGCACGGACCCGGAGCTCCCGCCGCTGCTGATGGGCTCGCACATCGATTCCGTGCCCGATGGCGGCCGTTTTGACGGCAACGTCGGCTCGCTGGGTGCGCTCGAGGCGGCGTGGACGATGCGGGACACGGCGATCGACACGCGGCACCCGATCGAGGTGGTGATCTTTCAGAACGAGGAGGGCGGCCTCTACGGCAGTCATGCGATGGCGGGGAGGCTCGACGCATCCGATCTCGGGCAGACCTCGCAGAGCGGCAAGACCGTGGCCGAGGGGATCCGCTTCCTCGGCGGCAACCCCGACAACATGGCGGCCGCCCGGCGGCGGCGTGGCGAGATCGCGGCGTACGTCGAGCTCCACATCGAGCAGAGCGGCATTCTCGATGAAGCGGGGACGGACATCGGCGTCGTCGAAGGCATCGTCGGGATCGAGTGGTGGACGGTAACGGTCGAGGGCGTCGCGAACCACGCCGGCACCACGCCGATGGACCGGCGGAGCGATGCGCTGCTCGCGGCAGCCGAGTTCGTGCGGGCGGTGAACGAGGTGATTCGCGGCGAGCCGGGCCGGCAGGTGGGCACGGTCGGTCAGATCGAGGCGCTGCCCGGTGCGCCGAACGTGGTGCCGGGCCACGTCGTGTTGAGTCTCGAGATCCGCGATCTCGATGGCGACAAGATGCTGGGTCTCTACGAACGCATCCGTCAGCGCGGGCTCGAGATCGGTGAGGCGAGCGGCACGACGTTCAGCTTCGAGAGCCGCCAACTCGACATCGTGCCGGAGCCGACCGACGCACGCGTCCGCGATGCGATTGCCGCGGCCGCGGACGGCCTCGGCCTCTCGCATCGGCCGATGCCGTCCGGCGCGGGCCACGACGCACAGAGCCTCGCGCCCATTGCGCCGATCGGCATGATCTTCGTGCCGAGCGTCGGCGGCATCAGCCACTCGCCGCGCGAGCTCACCAGGCCCGAGGACATCGTGAACGGCGCGAACGTGCTGCTACGGACGATGCTGGCGCTGGATACGATGAACTGGTGAGGCGACAGAAAGCCGCCGACTATCGGACTCGTTCCCTTCTAACTGACACGGCGACAGAACGGGCTTCCGCGAGGTCCTTCACGGTGTTCACGCCGGTCACGGCCTCCGTCAGCTTCGACAGCAGCCCGTCGTTCGGCGGGTAGATCTTCAGGTCGGCGTCCTTGAACATCACGCGCACGCGGAAGTGGCGCGGCGTCTTGTCCTTCTCCTTCGTGGACGAGAAGCGCCCTGCGGGCAGCCCCAAGGTGGTTGGATCGGATCGGGTGATGGGGGAAGCCCCGCGGGGCCGCGGCCACCTGGCCCCTCCGGCCCCGGTTCTTCGTCTTGGAAGATGGAAGAGACAGCAGACGCTCAATTCGTGGAGGTCACAATGTGGAAAGAACGCGCGCTATTGTTCACCGTTTGTCTACTCCTCCTGCCAGCCACGGCTCTCGGGCAGGGGGTCCGCTGGGAGTCCACCGGCAAGGTGGAGTTCGGCGGTGCACTCGGCCTGATCGCCCGCATCGTCGGCGGCGGTGACTCTCGGTCCACCTATGCCTTGCAGGACGGGCGGTGGCTGATCGATTCGGAGTCGTCCGGCACCATCTACAACTACCGAGAGGGGAACTTCACGGCCATCGACCACGAGAGCCGCACCTATTTCGCGACGTCGTTCGCGGACATGGCGCGGGCGTTGGAGGCGAGGGCGGCAGAGGCTCGGGAACGGGTCGAGGAGGCTCGTGCAGAAGCTGGCGATGAGACGCCCGTGCCTGAACCCGCCCAGGAGCCGTCGGAGGTGAATCTTGGCGTGAACGTTTCGGTGGACCGCCCCGGCGATCGACGCGAGGTCGCCGGCTATGACGCGGAGCGGTTCATCGTCACGGTCGAAATCGGCGGCGAGGTCGCGAGTGAGAATGAGACGACCGTACTGCCCGGAACGCTCGTGCTCCTGACCGACGTGTGGATGAGTCAGGACTTCCCGGCCGACCGAGTGATGCGTGAGATGTTCGAGCAGCACCCGGAGTGGGCCGACCAGGAGGCGTTGCGTGAGGCCGGCGCAGGGCTCCAAGAGGCCTTCGCGCTGGACGGTCGGATCAAGGTCGCCTTGGAGGAGGGCGAGGCGCGGCTGGAAGAAATGGGCGGACACTCGCTCCTCAGCCGCATGTCGGTGGTCTTGGTCCCGGAAGGCGTCGAGCTGGATCGGGCGGCGGTCTTTGCGGCCTACGATCGGGAGCTTGGCCCCGACGTGAAAGGCGCGGTGGCCGGTGAAGCGAAGGAAGCGGCAGCGGACGCCGTGCGAGGCGCCCTGGGTCGCCTGGGCTTGGGTCGGAAAGAGGAGAAGGCGGAGACGACCGAGTCCGAGCCCGCGCAGGTGATCGTCATGCGAATCACGGACGAAGTCACGGCCGTCGAGGAGGGCGATCTGCCGCCCGAGACGTTTCTGCCTCCTCCGTCCTACGCGGAGCGCGTGCCGGAGTGGCTGACTGCGGGCGTGTCTCGCTGAACAACACATCGTCGCCGGTGAATCCGAGCGTGACCGAGCGTCCAGCGCCGCGTCGTGCTTTACCGGATCACGCGATCACCAGCTCATCGAGCGTGGGCTCGCCGAGCGCCTTCGCCTCGTCGACGCTCATCGCCGCGGCATCCATGCGCGATTGCAGGTCGTAGCCGCCGGCGTCGTCCAAGAGGTTGCTGAACCCGAGGTCCGACTTCGCCTCGGCAAAATCCTTGTTGAGCAGATCAACGACGCGCCTGCGGTCGACGCGGGTGAGCTCGGGCGCCTTGATCGCGGCGACGATCGCGCGCCGGAAATGCGTCTCGGCCTGCTCCTCCTGGCCCTCGGCGAGCGCATCGACCGCTTCGTGGAACGGCTGCGTGATCGACGGGAGCTGGCGCCAGTCATCGCGGTCTTCCCGCACTTCGAGGCGGAGCAGCATGAAGTCGTGGGAATCGTAGATTTCGTGCTCGTCCGCGTTCGGGCCGGTGCTCGTGCAGAGGCGTTGATCCGCGACGTAGAGCCGGCTCACGTCGACGGCGTCGGCTGGTGCGCGGATCACCGCGGTGTGCGACTGCGTGAGCACGTTGCCGGCGGCGCCGCCGCCGACGAAGGTGTCGTGGAACCCGAGGTACATGCCGCCCTGGCCGGCGAACAGCGTCTGGACGCCCGTCGCGAGCGGTGTGGCGATCGATAGCGCGGACGAGAGCTGGGGCACGGCGAGCAGCTGGGCGAATCCGCTCATGGCGCCGAGGAAGTCCGTCAGCATGTTCTTGCCGGGCACGGCGAACAGACCCGCGACGACCTTCACCTCTCCGCCCTTGAACGGCACGAGCGGTACGAGCGTGAAGTTGCGCGCGACTACGTTGCCGCTGCCGTCCTGGTTGGCGAGGAGGCGCGACGCGTCCGCGACGTTCGGCACCTCGACCACGTTGCCGGCGAACTGGCACTGCACGTACGAGTGTACGGCGGGATAGAAGTCCTGGAGGAATTTCCGCTCCTTGCGCAGGAACATCTGGACGAGCGTGAGCCGGAAGTAGTGCTCGTCACCGCGCGCCTCCGTGGCGGGCGGGTTCTTCTCGACGCGCGCGGGATCGATCCGGGCCACGGCGAGCTCCTTCGAGTCCTTGTCGATCAGCGCCTTGAAGCGGTCCCACAGCGACATGTTGAGCCTCCTTTCGAGGGTTGGAGCCGGGCGGTCGAACGGATCGCTATCGGAGAGACACGAGTGGGTCGCTGGCGTCTCCGTCCTGGCTCGCGCCCATGTACAGCGTGACGTCGAATGCGTGCTCCCAGCTCGTCGAGAGCTTCGGATCGGCGCCGCGCAGGATTCGTCGTTGCAGGTCGCCCACGCAACGCTCCACGTTCGCGGCCGCGCGGGTCGGCTTCATCAGAGCCCGATCGATGCGGTCGAGCAGCTCCGCGCCGAGCTCCGGCGTCACGGGTGGGATGACGAGGACGATTGGCACGCCGAGCAGGTGCAGCTCGGCGGCGAACGCGCGCGCGAGATTCGCCTGGACGCGGTCGCTGGCGCCACGCTCCGAAAATCGGCGGACGGGTTCTGCCTGAAGGATGCAAAGGACGGGGCCTCCGAAGCGGCGGTCGATATCGGCGGCGGAGAGCAGCAGCACACCGCGCTCGACGGCGTTCTCGAGGATTGCAGTCGGCTGCCGCGGGCCGGTCGTCGACGTGACCGCAATGTTGCGCGTGGACTCACGGCCGTCCAACGGACGGAACCGGAGCCCTGCGTTCGTCTCGACCACGTTCCCCAGGAGGTGTAGCACGGGCGCATCGCGGATGATCCCGGCATCGCTCGTGCCGTCAGACGGGGACGCGGTCACGGTAATGAAGGTGACGCCGCGGTCCGCGGCGCGGATCCTCGCGCCATCGCTCGCGCCTTTGAGCGCGGACACGGTGATGGACGTGGTACCACGGTCGGCGGCACGGCGCCACCCTCGGCGCGCCATCGCCTCCCCGATCGGGGAGCCGACCGAGACGCACACGTCGGGGCGCGCCGGCAGCTCGGGCGCGCGACCCGTCGCGCGTCGACCCGCCAGACGCCGGCGCGCATGGAGCGGCGGTGTCGCGGAGGCTGTCAGGTCTGGCCTGCCCGCGCGGCTGAGGATGGCCTCACACGGCTGCGCGGCCGCGGCGCGGTCCACCTGGATCACGAGCCCGGCCGAACGCCGACGCAGCCGGCTCATGAGCGAGGCGAGCAGCTTCGCCGCGTCATCCGGCAACCGAGCCGCGAGCTGATCATACGCGGT
>JBOHRM010000205.1:0-8764 GCA_050732715.1 Longimicrobiales bacterium | reverse complement strand
CGCTACCCCCTCTAACCCCTCGCGCGCGACCCGACAGCCCGTTTGAATTACCTTTCCTTTCTTTGAACTTGTTTCGCCGGCGTCGCAGCGTCGTGTAGTTGGTTCCGGCGATCTCCTCCTGGATCGCGGCCGGCAGCCGGCTTCATTCCGTGCGAGTGGACCGCGGCCCCAGGTACGACGGTGCAACCTCGCCGAACGTCATTTCGATCCGATCCAACACCACGCTCGGGTCCACGCCGTAGACGGTCAGCGTGTGGCGCCCGCGCGTCAGGCGGACCTTTGCCGTTGCGATCATGGCGCCGCGCAACACGTTGCGCTGCCATACGGGGTCGTGCTCGTCGTTGCCCTGCCTGAACCGAACCGTTTGCGGCTCGCCCCCATCGACCGCATAAGCAAGCGCCAACTCATGCCCGTCATGAATCTCGTGAGTGGGCAGCGCGCGGAAGGTGATCGCCACGTCTCCACCTTCGAACACGTGCAGCGGGTAAGAGAGCACCGGCGCGGTTTTCCCGGGCGCGAGGGGCATCGGGCCGTCGATCAGCCGCGGGAACAGACCCACGACCCCGCCCGAGTACCCCACGCCGTCAATCACATCCCAACGGGCGGGTCCTTCCGGGGCGGGCTCTCTCTGGCCGAAGCGCTCGGCATCGATCGAGATGGCGCCGTTCTCCTGGATATAGGTCCCGGGCGGCAGGTCGGCCGAGGGATTCCGCACCGGGAGATTCAACCGGTACGTGCGGTCGCCACTGGTGATCGCGATCGAAGCCTCGAGCGTCTCTCCGCGCGGAGCTCGGCCGTAGTCGACGCCGACTTCCATGCGCTGGTGCCGATCGAAGGTCCCCTGCCTTTGCGAGAGCTCGACCCAGTCCTCCGACGCTTCGGCCTGCCAGTCGACCGAATCCGCCCCGGCGTTGAACAGGTCGATGAAGGCGTTCCGCCGGGTGTACCGGTTCAGCGTGGGCAGTCGGTCGGGCCCCTCCGTCAGCGCCGCGTGGGAGAGCATCGACGCCGGGGCCGAATCCATCGTCAGATTCGCGTCGCCGCGAACCGGGCTCGCCGGCACGATGCTGCCCTCGGCGCGAACCACCAGGCTCGGCTCGCCCTGGACGTTCACCTCCGTGACGGAAGGCGGCCCGTACACCGGCAGCCGGCGGGGGTTGGCGACCATCATGCGCTGCCATTTACCGCCGGCGATCTCGTTGTTGTACGTCTCCGTGTCGGCCTGGATCTGCGCATACGCCTCGCGGGCCAGCTCCGCGTAGGTATTGGCGACCGGCAGGCGCCAGATGGCCGCATACCGGCTCATCTCGGCGTAGAGCACCCTGCGGTTCATGTTGGCGGCGCCGCGAACCGGGTAGACCACCAGCTCGAAGTAGGTGTCGTGGTACTCGGGGGGAAGCCGGTCGGCGATCGCTTCGGCGCGGGACTGGAGTCGGTCGAACGCCTCGAGCCGCCGCCGCGCCTCGTCGCCGTGGGCCCAGTGGGAGAGCTCGGTGTACTGGACGGGGGTGTTGGGATAGACACCGGTCCAGCCCATGTGTTCAGGCTTGCGCACGTGGTTGAGCAGGAAATAGTCGTGCATCACGTCCGCGATCGCCGCTGCGTTTTCGGGCCCGAAGTTCTCGGTGAAGAACTCGACGAGAAAGCGCTTTGCGTCCGTAGGCCCGTAGGCGTCGATGTCCCACGCGAGCCTGAGAAACCACTCCATGCCGATCTCGGCCGGCTTGAGGTCGCCGACGTTGGCGATCCAGACGCCGTCGGCCCCGTAGGTGTGCGCCTTGGTCATCTCCTCCCACACCAGCGCCGGGGGGGTGGAGTAGATCCAGAGAAAGTCGTGCGGACGGCCCCAGTAGGAGAGATGGTAGTAGACACCCGAGCCGCCGCGGCGGCGGCGCTCGTCGGGGTCGGAGAACTGCCGGATGTAGCCGTGGTTGTCGTCGCTCCACATCAACGTCACGTCCTCGGGCACGCGTAGGCCGCTGCGGTAGATGTCGAGCACCTCCTTGTACGGGACGAAGACCTGCGGGACCTGGTCGGCCGACCGACCGGTGTGACGTTCGATCATGCTGCGCTGTTCGGCGAAGATCTCCTCGAGCGTTCGGGCTCTTTCCTCGAGCGTCCCGCCGCCCTGCATGCCGCTGTCGTGGATGCCGCGCATGCCGATGGTGTAGACGTTCTCGAATCGCCCGTTCTCGGCCACGCGCTCCTCCCAGTAGCGGAGCACGTTCTCGCGGTTGCTGAGGAAGTTCCACTCGCCCGACCCGTCGCGTTCCCACTCGTCCACATTGTTGCGAAGCATCGGCTCCGCATGGCTCGATCCCATGACGATCGCGTAGCGGTCGGCGACGAGCTTGTTCTCGGGATAGAAGTTGAACGCGCGGGTCGACGGGTGCATGGCCGGCCACATGGTGTTCGCCTTCAGCCGCAGCATCAGCTCGAAGATCTTCGCGTAGGTCGCCGGGCCGATGTCGCCGGTCTCCGGCTCGAACGTGTGCTCGGCCCACGGCTGCAGTCCCCAGTCCTCGTCGTTGAGAAAGATCCCCCGGTACTTCACCGAGGGCGGCCCCATCCGTACGGTGCCCGCGCGCACGAACAAGCAAGGGCTCTTCTTCGGGGGCACGTCCGCCCACCAATACCAGGGGGATACGCCGATCTGCCGCGAGAGCTCGTAGACCCCGAACGCGGTGCCGCGCTGGTCGCTCCCCACGACGACCAGGGCGCGAGACAGGTCCGGGAGCGGGTCGTTGACCGTTGCGATCAGAAACGTCTCCCACTTTCCGCGTAGCTCTCGTACATCCAACTGCCCGCGCCGTACCACCTCGTCGATGAGACGGCTCGATCCCAGAGTGCCCACCAGCACTGCCCGGGCGGTTAGCGCCTCCGGGCCCGTTGCCACCGCCGGTTTCACTCCGGTGACGCGCTCCACGTCGACGGCGAAATCGCGTGCAGCGACGCCGACCACGTTCGCGTCCGCCGAGTCGTACCACACGGTCGCCGCGCCGCCGCGATCCGCCAGCGGAAAGTCGGCATCACCTCCGTTGGCGGAGACGAGCGACTGGGCCAGGGCTGGCCGCGCAACCAGGGCTGTGCAGATCCATAGAAGCCCCAGCAATCGGAGCGGGAAGGCGGACTGCGCTCGTCGTGCATGCATGCTGATCTCACTCACTCGGTTCGAGGATCCGCCGGGCATTGCCCCCTGACCCACACTACACGATGCCGGCAACGGCCAACAGTTCCCGGGCCGTCCACATCGCCATCCGGTCAGCGGTAGCAGCGCGAACGGCGGCGACCTCCTCGGGCTCGAACGGAATTCGCGGACCGCGTGGCGAAGGCGCTGCCGCATGTTCAGCCCGTGCCGCGACTGGTTTACGGCGGTGATCGGCGCGAGACACGCTCCGGCGTAGAAGTGCTTCCCTGGGGCGCGGACCAGAGCGCGGAATGGTAGTAAGAGCGTGGTTTTCGAGAAAGAGAGTGCGTCTTCGAGGCCGCAGGCAAGGAGGAAGTTGCGGTTCGGCGGCAATCGACGGACGAAGAGCGTGAAGACCGCCTGGTCGAACATCTCTTCGCGTCGGTACGCCTGCAGCATCCGGAGCTGATTGACATTCGACAACAAATCGGCAAGCCTTGTTGTCGGAGCACGAGGTGTTTGACGATCGGAGGACGTGATGATCCGCCATCTGAGGCGCCGCCTCGACGCATTGTTTCGTCGAGGCCGGTTCGAACGAGAGATGGACGAAGAGCTCCGGCTGCACGTCGAGCTCGAGATAGGGGATCGGATGCGCGCGGGGCTGAGCGCGACGGAAGCCCGCCGGACGGCGCTACGCGACTTCGGCGGGGTCGAGCGTGTGAAGGAGGCCGCGCGCGATGTCAGGGGTCTCGGGCCGATCGACGATCTGAGGCAGGACGTCCGGTTCGGCCTGCGCGTGCTCGGCCGGTCTCCGGGATTCGCGCTGCTCGCCGTAGTGACGCTTGCGATCGGGATGTGCGCTCCCACCGCGGTGCTGAGTGTGGCAGATGCGGTGCTGTACCGGCCGGTGCCGGGCGTGAACGTCCCCGAGGATCGGTTTGCTCAGATGCGACTGCGCGCACCGCATCTCGAGGATGACGAGACGGGCATCTCGTATCTCAACCTCACGGACCTGGCAGCGATCGATCTTCCCGCGGTCGAAAAGGTCGTCGGGTGGCAGGGCACCCGGTTCCAGGTCTCGGCCCCCGGTGCCGTCACCAGTCTGATGCGGGGCGCGGCGGTCGCGGGTGATCTGTTCGGATCGCTGGGGGTGCGTCCCGCCGCGGGCCGCGTCTTTGGTGGTTTCGAGACGGGCGTGGGTGTGGCCGAGCCGATCGCGGTGCTGAGCGAATGGGGCGCGCGCGTGTTGTTCGGTGAGGAGGATGCGGTTGGCCGCACGGTCATGATCAACGGCGAGCCGCTCACGGTGGTCGGCGTTGCGGGCGGCGGCTTCCGTGGCATTCGTCGCGTCGATGACACCGACCTCTGGCTGCCGTACGGCGTCTACCATCGCGTGCAGCATTACACCCCCGATTTCTATCAGCGCCGGGGAAGCGGTCAACTCGGCGACGTCGTCGTCCTGCTCGCGCCGGGCGCGACGATCGAGGCGGCGCGAGCGCAGCTCACGCGCGCGCTGGATGGCCTGCGGGAAGCTCACCCGACACAGAACGCGCATTACGCGGACTACAAGCCGATGCTCTTCACCGACATCGGAGCCGACCCGCGCGGCGCGTCTCGCGTTCGGACCACGTTCGCGATCCTTCTCGCGGCGGTCAGCCTGGTATTGGTCGTGGCGTGTGCGAACGTGGCGAATCTCCTGCTGTCCGGGGCGTTAGCCGGCAAGGCGAGAGCGCGGTCCGGCAGGCGATCGGCGCGTCCCGCTCCAGGCTGGTACGCCAGCATCTGACGGAGAGCGGGCTTCTCGCGATGGCCGGCGCCGGCCTCGGCGTGGGGCTGGCGATCGGATCGATCCGCGTCTTCGAGGCGAGTATGGGCGGCGTTGGCTCGATGGGCCTCGACGCGCGCGTGCTGTGGATCGCGCTGACCGTCGGCGCCCTGAGCATGCTTCTGACGGGACTCGTCCCCGCGGTCGTCGTCAACAAGCTCGATCTCACGCGGCAGCTGAAAGAAGCCATGCCGACGCAGACCGGCCGCCGGGCGCTGCTCCGCTCGGGGTTCACGGTTGCGCAGCTCGCGCTCTCATTGGGCCTGGTGGTCGGCGGGCTCCTGCTGGTCCGCACACAGCGCAATCTTCAGTCGGTCGAGCTGGGCTTCAGTCCGGCGGACGTGGTCGAGGTCCGGCTCGATCCCGATCCGCGTGGCTACACCGATGATCAGGCCCACCAGCTCCAGCGTGAGATGCTGCACCAGGCGAGGGCTCTGCCGATGGCGACCGCGGTGGCGGCCGTCGCCGGCGGACCGTTCCAAACCCACTTCGGTGTGCACCTGCGCGCCGGTCTATCCGCTGGCGACGATTTCCCGGTCGAGTCTCCCGCGGATTTCGTCACGCCCGATTATTTCGACGTGCTCGGCTTACCGTTGCTGCGCGGCAGGACGTTCAGCGCGGACGAGCTCGAGGCCGGGTGGCAGCAGTCGAGCGACGTCGCGATCGTGAGCGAGCTGCTCGCGCGCCGGCTTTTCGGCACGACGCCCGCGCTCGGACGGACGGTCGTGCAGCGGTCTCAGAGCGACACGCCATTGCGTGTGATCGGCGTGGTAGCGGACAGCCGGACGCACAATCTCGATGGGCCGCTCGAGCCGATGCTCTACCGCCCGCTCGGCGAGTATTACTCGAACGATTTCGTCATTCTCGTGCGCTCTTCGGCGCCGGCACCCGTCACTGTCGATGCATTGCGCGCAGTCGTGGATCGAATCGACGGGACGTTGCCCTTCTACCGGGCCGGACCGCTGTCTCGGAGATTGGACGAGGAAATGGGCGAGCAACGATTCCTCTCACGGCTCATGTCGCTCCTCGCGCTGCTCGCCGCGCTCATGGCAGCGGTCGGACTGTACGGCGTCGTCGCCTTCGCCGTCGCCGAGCGGGAGAGAGAGATCGGCATACGTCTGGCGCTCGGCTCGGCCTCCAGCCGTGTGGCGTGGATCGTGCTACGCCGGTCGATGATGCACGCGGTATGCGGTCTGGTGTTCGGTGCCGGGCTCGCCTATGCCGCCGCGCGCGTGCTCGAGAGCAGGCTGTTCGGCATCGAGCCCCTGGACCTCTTGACCTGGGTGGCGGCTGGCGGGATCTTGCTCGCCGTCGCGCTGATTGCGGCGGTGGTCCCCGTCCTGCGAGCGGTGCGTGTCGAGCCGGCGCAGGTGCTCAGGACTTGAATCTACAGGCTGAAGAAGCCGTCCAGAGATTAGCCTGACTCCCGGCGGCAGGTTCCTCGCCGTCGAGCGCGTCCTCGGTGCTCGCGGCTCCGCGTGGTTCCGTTGGGCCGATGGACGGTTGAGCGTATGACGCTCGCATTTCCCGAATGCGTCGAGCCGATGGCGGCCACGCTCACGCAGGAGCGCTTCACCGGGCCCGAATGGATCTTCGAGCGCAAGCTCGACGGGATTCGGCTGCTCGCCTTCAAGGACGGACCGAGCTGTGGCGGCCCACTGCGCATCATCGCCTTCCTCGCGCCGCCCGAGCCGGTCCACGCAATCCTGGACCACCTCGGCCTGCCTTCCCGTCCACCCCCACTCTCGCCCGCACGCGCACCCCCAGAACTCGCCTTCGACTTCGATCAGCGTGCCCCCGAGTTCTCGCACGAGCACGACCAGACGCCCGCACTCGACGCGGCCGACCCCGAACCGATCCCCGTGTTCGAGTTCGACCAGACCCGCGGCACCTGAAGCGAAGCATCCGCCCTGCCACCCGCTCCCCCATCGCACGCGCCCTTCCGCCACCCTCGAGCCACCGCACTGCTGCCCACACGCCCCTACGCACCCTGCTCCACCCACTGCCCACCCCCGCGACAGGTCCTTTGAATCTCCTATCCTTTAGTCTTCCGCAAGGGCACGGAGCCGATGGTCGCGCGGCGGCTGGACTACCGGACCGATCCGCTCTTCCGCGGCCGCTTCGATGCGAACCCGCAGTACGATACCGTCTCGGCATGAGCACGCTCGGGGCAGGGACCCGCCGAACCGGCCCTCTTGGCTCGATTTTCCAGAGCGGGCGCGGTATGATCGGCATGATGCGCTTCATCCTCGCCTTGATCAGTTTGGGTCTCGCGATCTGGTTCTCTGGGGCACTCGGGTTTCGATTCAATCTGACCGAGAGCCTGCCCGTGGGCGTCTACCGTGTGGCGCCCGCTTCCCCAATGCGCGGCTCGATCGTCCAGGTCTGTCTGCCCCGACGTGTCGCAGAGTTCGCACGAGAGCGGGGCTATCTCGGTCCCGGGAAGTGCCCCGGCAGAGTACGTCCCATAGGCAAGGTCGTGCTCGCCACGCAAGGCGACGTCGTCACGCTCGAGCCCGAAGGGATCCATGTCAACGGAGAAGTCATCGCGAACAGTAGAACCGCTGCGGAGGATCACCACGACCGACCTGTCCCGCACCACCCGTTGGGGCGTGCACCAGCTCGAGCCTGGCGAGTTCTGGCTCTTCTCCGACCATCCCGGCGCCTACGATTCGCGCTACTTCGGGCCGGTGCACGAGACCAACGTGCTCGCGGTTCTGAAGCCCGTCTGGACGTGGCGGTAGGCGGCTTCACCCGGCAGTTGCGCGTGAGCCTTTGTCCCACGCTTGGTCCCCTGGAGCCCACGGGTCGGTGGTCGCCGCCCGAGCGGCCATCGTCCCATCGCCGGCTGGTGAGGCGTCGTAGGCGCTTGCGTCATGTAACGATACACGCTACATTGGAATATGATCGTCGGGTTCCGACACAAGGGATTGGAACGGTTTCACCGGACCGGCTCGACGAGGGGAATTCAATCGGACCACGCGAAGAAGCTGGCTCGAATTCTCGTAGCCCTTGAGGCGGCAACGATGCCTGACGAACTGGCTCTGCCGAGCTTCAAACTGCATCCGCTCAAGGGCAAGCTGAAAGGATATTGGTCGATCTGGGTCAACGGAAACTGGCGCGTCACGTTTCGATTCGATGCGACGGATGTCACCGAGATCGACTACGTCGATTATCACTGAGGCGAGGTCATGATGAAGAATCCCACGCATCCGGGCGAGCTCTTGCGCGAGGACGTGCTCGTGCCGCTCGGCCTCGGCGTGAGCGACGCCGCCGCGCGGCTCGGCGTGTCGCGCGTCACGTTGTCGCGCGTGCTGAACGGTCGGGCCGGCATCAGTCCGGACCTGGCGCTACGCCTCGAGCAGGCGGGCGTGAGTACCGCGCGCTTCTGGTTGACGCTTCAAATGCATTACGAGCTGGCGCGTGCTGCGAAGCAAAGGCGGCCTCGCGTGCAACCCTTGCGGGCCGCATGAGACCACTCACGAGAAGATCGCCCGGCCCCAGCCCCCTGGCGATCGGCCGGGCTGAGGTATGGGTGTCGTTCGTGATCCCGCGATTCTCCTGAATCGGCGGTCCCCGTTCTCGATGACCGAACGAACGAGGCGCCAACGGCACTCGCACGACTGGGTGTTCAAGGCGCGGTTTCGCCGGAACGCGTTTTCCATTTCCACATCGTCGTCATTGATGGCCTCTTCTCGGCCGCTGACGACGGCGCGCTTCGCTTCCACGAGGCCACGGGCCTCGGTTCCGAAGACGCCGAGCGGCTCGCGCGCACCGTGCAACGCCGCGTGCTCCGCCACTTCGTGCGCCGC
>JBOHRM010000204.1:0-3756 GCA_050732715.1 Longimicrobiales bacterium | reverse complement strand
TCCTGCTCGACGCGAAGATCATGACGACCGTGCTCTTCGACTTCCTCGTCGACGACGATTTCCGCGAGACGGTGTCGCGCGAGCACGGCGCCATGGCGGCGCTGTTCAACGATTACCTCGACGGCCTGCGCCGCGGCTACGCGTCCGAGCTCGGCGTGGCCGCCGGCACATACTGAGACACGAAGGTGCCACGGCGGTCACGACGAGCACGACGGCGAATGCGATCGGTGCTCGTGGTTGCGCTCACCGCGAGCGCGGTGATCGGTGCGTTCGTGATTCTCTCGCCGGTGCTCGCGGAGCGGCTGCTTTTCTTTCCAACGCGGTTGCCGGCTGTCGCTCCACCTCTGGCGGGTGGCGTTCAGGGCGCCGACGTCTGGCTCGAAACAACCGACGGCGTGCGCTTGCACGGCTGGTGGTTCGAGGCCGCGCCCGGCGCGCCGGTCCTCGTGCACTTTCACGGTAACGCGGATGATCTGCGCAGCCGCACCCACGTGGCCGAGGCGTTCGTGCCGCGCGGCTTCTCGGTGCTGCTGGCGGGCTATCGCGGATACGGGCTCAGCGATGGAAAGCCGACGGAGCTCGGACTCTACCATGATGGCGAGGCCGCGCTCCGCTTCGCGGGCGAGAAGGCCGGCGGCTCGGCGCGCGTCATCCTGTACGGCCACTCGCTCGGCGGGGCCGTCGCCACGCACGTCGCCAGCGAGAGCGACGTAGGCGCCCTGATCGTCGAATCGGCGTTCACCTCCCTCGCCGACATCGGCCACGCCGTCTACCCGTTCATCCCACGCGTGCTGCTGCGCCGGCTGCGCGGCAGTTTCGACAATCGCACGGCGATCGCGAACGTCGCCGCGCCAACGCTCGTCATCCACGGTACCGCCGACGCGGTCGTGCCCGAACGCATGGGCCGAGAGCTCTACCAAAGCGCGACCGGCCCGAAGGAGTGGTTCCCCGTACCGTACGCCGGTCACAACGACATCCCCCTCGCCGCTGGCGCCGATTGGGCTGACCGGATCGCGTCGTTCGCCGCGCGCGCGCTCGAACAGAGCCGAGACCGTTCCGATCCCGGGCCCATACGCTGAGCGACGGCACACTCGAGGACGCCCTATTGGGCATGCGAGTGTCCCATATTGCCATTCCACCGCCCGCGGTTTCGGATATCTTTGACGCAGCCAGCCCACTCATGATGCCGGCGCACATGACGAACGGCCGACAGAATTCGCTGAAAGAAGTCGGGGCGCTTGCTCGGCTGCTGCTCGGCACCGCGATCGCGCTCGAGGCGTCTATGCTCGGCTGGCTCGGACAGAACTGGGACCTTTCGAACCAACTGGTTCAGGCGGCACTTGCGGTGGCGGCCGTGGTAGCTGTCGCGATTGGGTTCCTCTTCGAAACGGCGCGAGCGGTCGCCCGCGCAATGGAGGACTGATGGAGTGGATTCTCGCGCTCCTTGTGCTCGGCTCGCTCGGGTCGTTAGCTGTGATGATGATCCGATTCGCGGTTCAGGAACGGCGGAGGCTGCGGCGAAAGCGGTGACCACGCGGAACGACGTGACCTGCGACGATCGGATCACGACGTTCGCCACGCGCGCTGGAACACTCCTGATGCCGACGATGCTACCGCTGTCCGTTCGGCGCCATCCGCGTATACGTAACGATCTGCCAGAAGAACGTGCGGCTGTAGGAGCTGCGATGGAACCCGCTGCGCGCAACGGCGGCATCGACAGCCCGGCTCCGGTGGACGTAGACGCGGAACGCGGTGCGACGTAAGCGCAAGAAAAGGTTGCCGAGCCCGATGACGGTGCGGACCGCCCAGCGTTCGCGTGGATAGACGAGACCATAGACCCGTTTCGCCTTCGCGGCGGACAGCTCGACGAGCCGGTCCATGTCCGGGTAGCAACAGATCACGCGGTCGAGCGTGACGACGTCGGCGTCGGACAGGGTCGAGGCGAGGTCGACGAAATCGCCGTGGTGATGGGTTACGCGGTCGCGCCAGCCGTGTCGCTCGGATTCCTGCTCGGCCGCCTTCAGGTAGGACGCGGAAGCTTCCACGTGGATCGCGCGGGGCATACCCGCCGCGAGCAGCTCGTGATCGATCGCGCCGACTCCGCCGCCGATATCCAGGAGTGTCTCATCGTGGCCGGCGGGCGCGCCGATCGCCTCGAGCAGTCGTCGCGTCGAAACGCTCGGGCCTTTCTTCCGATACCGGCGCAGGTCATGCCGGGCCATTCGCTCGCCGAAGAAATCCTCGGCGCCGACGCAATGTGGGCAGCAGGTCATGAGCCGCACTTCGCTCGAACGCGTCGGTGACGAGCCGATGTGATCGACACCGCACACGGCACGTGCGGCAGCATACCGTCGCGCACGAGTCGGGACAAGCTCGGCCGTGTGTTGTGCTGAGAGTATGCGGCGCGTTCTCGTGGAGGGTAGCGCCCCCGCGGGGCGCGGAAGCGTTAGCGGAAGCAGCATCGAGCGCCACGAGGAAGCCATGATCTTGCGACGCGTCATGACACGAGCCTTCATCGCCGCACCGCTCCTGTTGATCCCCGGCTGCGATTCTGCTACAGGGCCCGGCGGTCCGGGCCGCGGCGCCGCAAACTGGCAGCGCGTGACGCTCGACGAACGCGTGACGGACGCCTACACCGGCTTCGGCTTCGAGCTGTTCCGGGACCTCCGCTCCGCGAAACCCCACGCCAACGTCTTCGCCTCGCCCACCAGCGCCGCGGTGGCGCTGGCGATGACCTACAACGGCGCCGTCGGTCAGACGGCCGACGAGATGGCCGAGGCGCTCGGCGTCGCGCACGTCGATCGCGACACGCTCAACGAGACGAACCGGAAATGGCTCGAAGCGTTGAGCGACGCCGGCGACCCACACGCCGAGCTCGCGCTGGCGAACTCCGTGTGGCACAAGCAGTCGCGGCCGGTCCTCGACTCGTTCCGCGAGGTCATCGGCGAGTACTACGACGCCGTGATCGAGCCGATCACCACCGCCGACGCGATCAACGCATGGGTCGACGAGCACACGCGCGGCCGCATCGATGAGATCATCACAGAGGTCCCGGGCAACGTCGTCGCCTATCTCATCAACGCACTTTACTTCAAGGCGGACTGGACGTACCCGTTCGACCCGGATGACACGCGCACGGCGCCGTTCCACAGGCCCGACGGTACGACCGTCGACGTGCCGATGATGTCTCAGCAGGCCGACCTCGAGACGCGCAGCGACGCGGACATGACCATGCTCCGCCTGCCGTACGGCGCCGAGCGCTTCAGCATTGATCCTCGCATTGCCCCACGACGACTCGAGCCTGGACGTCATCGCTGAGCGCCTCGACGCCGAGCGATGGCAGCAGTGGCTCACGGAGTTCGACGAGATCGCCGGTGTGAAGGTTCTGCTGCCGCGCTTCGAGGTCGAGTGGGAGGAGTCTCTCGTCGAGTCGCTCCAGAACATGGGCATGGTCGTGCCGTTCACGGCCGGCGCCGATTTCTCCGATATGTTCGCAGGCGGCGGTCCCTGGATCGACGACGTCTTCCAAAAGACGTTCCTTCGGGTCGACGAGAAAGGGTCCGAGGCCGCGGCCGTCACGACGGTCGTGATGGTCGAAAGCGCGCCACCCGAGATCGCGTTCGACCGGCCGTTCTTCCTCGCGATCTATGACCACGCCACCGAGACCGTGCTGTTCCTGGGTCAGATCACGGACCCGACGGCATAATCGCAGGAACGCGCAGCGTCGCGCGACCGCGCGATCCGGGTGTGCATGAG
>JBOHRM010000203.1:0-1740 GCA_050732715.1 Longimicrobiales bacterium | reverse complement strand
AGGCGCGACGACGAAGGCGTAGCAGCGCTACGTCGAGGAGGAGCAACGCAGCGATGCGGGATGCAGCGGCGTTCGAATGCCAAGGAATCTCCGGGACGGGACACTAGGGTGAGGGGGGCATGACGCCACAGTGAGTAAACGCCTGGTGCTGCTCCCACCCATGCTCTGGCGCGCGAGCCGGCGGTATCATCTGCAACATCCATGGCAGCTCGCGCTCTCCGTACTCGGCATCGCGCTCGGCGTGGCGGTAGTGGTTGGCGTCGACCTGTCGACGGCGAGCGCGCGCGCCGCGTTCCGGCTCACGACCGAAGCCGTGACCGGCGGGGCGACGCACCACGTGGTCGGTTCCGGATCCGGCGGCGTGCCGGATTCGGTGTACCGCATGCTGCGCGTCGACCGGCGCATCCGCGCCCTAGCGCCCGTGGTCGAAGGTCGTGCGCGCGTCGGAGAAGGCGAGGCCGCGCACACGTTCCGGCTGCTGGGCGTCGATCCGTTCGCCGAGGCGCCGTTCAGGCCGTATCTCACGGCGCAGCCCGAGCCGACCGAGCTGCCCGAGCGCTCCTCCGCTCAGTCCCCCGAGTCGCGGGCTCGGCACCACCCATCGCTGACTCTCGGGTGGCGGCGGGGCAACTCGCAACCCGTGTCGACCTTATTGACGAGACCGGGGGCGGTACTGCTATCCAGCCGGTCCGCACGTGAGAGCGGCCTCGAGCCCGGTGATTCATTCACCGTCCTAGTCGACGGGCACCGGCGCGGCGCCGTGCTGGCGAGTTTCCTCGACCGCACGGCGGCAGACGCCGACGTCGGCGCGCTCGAGCGTCTGATGGTTGCGGACATCGCGACCGCGCAAGAGTGGCTGGACAGGCCGGGCTTCCTTGACCGCATCGACGTGCGCGCGGACGACCGCGCCATGACATCCCTTGGGGGCGGAGGCCCAGGCAGGGGCCCGCGACCAGGCGAGGAGAGCGATGGCGGCGTGCTCGATCCCATTCGCGATGCGCTGCCGCAGGGGCTGCGCGTCGTACCGGCGTCCGCGCGAGCCGAAACGGCCGCGGCAATGTCGCGCGCGTTCGAGATCAACCTCGCCGCGTTGGCGTTGCTCGCGCTCGTGTTCGGCGTGTTCCTCGTCTACAACAGCATGACGTTCTCCGTCGTGCAGCGTCGGGCGCTGATCGGGCTGCTGCGCGCGCAGGGCGTTACGCGCACGCAGGTGTTCACCATCGTGACGGCCGAAGCGGCCGTGATCGGCGTGGTGGCCACCGTGATCGGGCTCGTGCTCGGCGTTGCGCTCAGCGGAGGGCTGGTCCGACTCGTCGCCCGGACGATCAACGACCTATACTTCGAGGTCACCGTCACGCGCCTCCTGGTCACACCCCTGATGCTGCTGAAGGCAGCTGGGTTGGGCATCGGCGCCACAGTGCTGGCGAGCCTACCGCCCGCGCGGGAATCGACGTCGACGCCGCCACGCGCAGCCTTGGCGAGGTCCGTACTCGAAGCGCGAATGCGGTCGATGGCGCGTCCGGCGGCGGCAGCCGGCGCGGCCGTCATCGCCGCCGGGCTGTCGCTGCTCATGCTGCCGTCACAGAGCCTCGCGCTGGGCTTCATCGCCGTGTTCGCGACGATTTTTGGGGCGGCGTTGATCGCGCCCGCTGCGACGATGCTGCTCATGCGGGCGCTCCGGCCCGCGGCAGGCCGCGCATTCGGCGGACTTGGCCGGATGGCGACGCGCGGCGTGGTCGC
>JBOHRM010000202.1:0-2247 GCA_050732715.1 Longimicrobiales bacterium | reverse complement strand
ACGCCGCACAGCTCGCCGCGATCGCGCGCAGTCGCGGCCCGGACCGGTTCTTCGTCGACGAGGTCCACGATCCGATCTGGCAGCCGGAGCTGCCGGTCGTGCTCGTGGGGCCCGCCGTGTTGCGGGCGCTTCTGGGCGATGCGCGGCTTCCGCCCGGTGCCCTCGAAGCCGGCCCGATCGCGCCGACCCCGCTCGGGCGGACCGTCAGCGGCCACGTGGCCGCGACCGTCGAAGATGCGCCCACCACCAACGTCGCCGGCTACATCCCGGGCAGCGATGCGGCACTGCGCGACGAGTTCATCGCCTTCACCGCACACTACGACCATCTCGGCATCGGTGCGCCCGACGCGGGCGGCGATTCGATCTACAACGGTTTCTCCGACAACGCCGCCGGCGTGGCGATGCTTCTCGCGATCGCCGAGACCATGCGCGCCGCGCCGCCGGACCGGTCCGTCCTATTCTTGTTCTTCGCCGCCGAGGAGCGCGGCCTGCTCGGTTCGACTTACTACACGACACGGCCGCTCGTGCCGCTCGAACGGACCGCCGCCGTCATCAACCTCGACGCAGGCGCCCCGCCCGCACCACCCGTCAGCTGGCGCATCGCCGGCGACTCGATCGGCCTCGGACCCCTCGCCCGCGACGTCGCCGCCAGTCACGGCTGGACCGCCACGCTCTCCGGCGCTTCACCCAACACCGATTACTGGCCGTTCCTCACCCGCGGCGTGCCCGCAATCTTCATTGTGCCCGGCAACGAGTGGGAGGGCGTGTCCGCCGAAGGGCGAGAGGTCCTGCGCGAACGCTGGGATCACTACCACCAGCCGTCCGATGAATGGTCAGCCGAATTCCCGTTCCGCGGCGTCGCCCGCTACGCCGATTTCGCGCTCGAGGTCGGACGCGCCGCCGCCCAGCGCTCATTCGCCCCGCCTCCAATCCGAAAATGAAGTCGAAATCGAAATTTCTTATGACGACTTCGATTTCAGTTTCAGATCCGAATCCCGGGCCGCTCGCGCTGCGCTCGGCGACCGTCGGGCTCGGTCAAGACCTAGACATCCATCCGAATTGCTGTATCCTGAGTCCCTCGATCGTGAATGTCGTGATTTGATCCTTCAGCGACCCGAGGGAAGGCACGATGGCTGCGCAACGTAAGGCTTCCGCCGAATGGACGGGTGATCTCGCATCCGGGAACGGCACCGTCACCGCCGTGACCAGCGGCGCGTTCTCCGACCTGCCCCTCAGCTGGCCGGCCCGCTCCGAAGCGGCCGCCGGCGCCAAGACCAGCCCCGAAGAGCTCATCGCGGCCGCCCACGCCGCGTGCTTCTGCATGGCGCTCTCGGCCGGACTCGGCAAGACCGGCCACAAACCGGAACGGCTCAGCGTCGAGGCGACGTCAACGTTCGAGAAGGGAGACGATGGCTTCGCATTCACCTCGATCGCACTGCGCGTCCGCGGTGACGTGCCGGGCATCGACGATGCAACGTTCAAAGAAGCGGCCGAAGCCGCGTCGAAGGGTTGCCCGGTCTCGAAGGCGCTCAAGAACAACGTCCACATCTCTCTGGACGCGGCACTCGGCGTCGAGGCGAAGTAGGACTCAGAACGGAAGCGGCGAGCAAAAAAACGTTACCGCGACCAAGGGCGCCTTGCCTCGGCCGCGGTAGCGCGGACCCCATTTGGTGAGTCCTGCGTCCTAGTTCAGTAGCGGCTCGATCCGCTCGGCGAAGCTCGTCCGCGCGCGGTGCAGCCGGCTCTTCACCGTGCCCAGATTCACACCCGTGATCGCGGCGATCTCCTCGTAACTCTTGCCCTCCAGCTCCCGCAGCCTGAACACCAGCTTGTGATGCTCCGGCAGCTGCTCGACGATCTCCTCGACGATGTCCTGAAGGTACCGCTTGCGGTACAGGTCATCCGGACGATTGCTGCGATCCTCGAACTGCAACGGTCGATGATCCGGCTCCCAATGCGTCGTCAGCTTCTGGAACAACACCAGCGGGCTGCGCGAACGGTTCCGTAACTCGTTCTTCGCCAGGTTCGAGCAGATCGTGTACACCCACGTCGAAAACTTCTTGCTCTGGTCGAACCGATGTAGATGCCGCGTCACACGGATGAACGCCTCCTGCACCAGATCCTCCGCACGATCCCGGTCACCCGTCTTCCGCGCTATGAAATGCACCAGCCGGTCACGATATCGGTCGTATAGCTCCGAAAACGCCGCAGGATGCCCCCCGAGATGCGCCGCGACCAGCTGACTAT
>JBOHRM010000201.1:0-3218 GCA_050732715.1 Longimicrobiales bacterium | reverse complement strand
CTATGGGACCGACGAAAGAGGAGCAGCGACCCGTCGATCAGCCGAGTCGAGCGTCGCATCGAGAAGCGAGCGCGGCCGGCGACTGCGGGCGTGAGCTCGTCATTCTGAATGCGACGGCCGCGGCGCTGAACGCGTCCGTCGACCTCGACAGCTCGTTGCGCGCGGCGCTGTCGAGCGTCGCGGAGCTACTTGGGCTGCAAACCGGCTGGGTGTTTCTGCTCGATGATGACGGCGAGCCACGGCTGGCCGCCTCGCAGAACCTGCCGCCAGGCCTCGCCGGTGACGCGGCGAGGATGGCGGGCTCGTGCTACTGCCTCGACACGTACCGCGCGGGCGACCTGAGCGGCGCGGCGAACGTGCGACTGGTGCGCTGTAGTCGGCTCGCCGGTCTGATCGGCGATCGCGCCGAGCACGGCGCGTGTTGCGCCAGGGCGCAGGCGCTGACCTCCGGTCTCCGCTACCACGCCAGCGTCCCACTCTACGCGCGAGGTCGCCGGCTCGGCATCCTGAACGTGGCGGCGACGGATTGGCGACAGCTGTCTGATGAAAACCTGCGGCTGCTCTATACGATTGGAGACCTGCTCGCGATCGCGATCGAGCGTGCGAAGCTGTACGAGCGCAGCGCCGAGCTCGGTGCGGTCGAGGAGCGGAACCGCATCGCGCGCGAGATCCACGACACGCTCGCCCAGGGCCTGGCCGGCATCACGCTGCAACTCGAGACGGCCGAGGCGCTGCTCGAGACCGGCGCCGCGCATCAGCGCATCCGGGGATCCGTTCGGCTCGCGCTCGATCAGGCGCGCGCGAGCCTCGAGGATGCGAGACGATCGGTGCTCGAGCTGCGCGCGTCACCGCTCGACGGCAGAAGCCTGGCAGAAGCGCTCGAGGCGCTCGTCGCGAGCTGGCGCACGACGACCGGAATCGAAGCGCACGTCGATGTGCGGAACGCACCACGCGACCTGTCGGATCGCGTCGAGCTGGGACTCTACGGCATTGCACGTGAGGCGCTCGCGAACGCCGGCCGGCACGCCGCCGCGTCGAACGTGTCCGTTCTGCTCGGCGCAGCCGGCCAGGATGTCCGGCTCGTCATCGAAGATGACGGCCGCGGCTTCGATCCCGGCACCGTTCCCGCCGGACGCTTCGGCCTGCTCGGCATGCGCGAGCGCGCTCGCCTGCTCGGCGGGTCGCTCCGAGTCGTGAGCGCACGGGACGAGGGCACGCGCGTGATTGTCGAGGTGCCGGCGTGACGCGCGAACCCGGCGGTGATGGCGACACGCCGATCCGCGTGCTCGTCGTCGACGACCATCCGGTGGTCCGCGACGGGCTCGTCGCCATGCTCTCGACACAGCCCGACTTCGCGGTCATCGGCGAAGCCGCGCACGGCGCTGCCGCCGTCGATGCGGCGACCACGATGTCGCCCGACGTGGTCCTCATGGACCTCGCGCTCCCCGAGCTCGACGGGGTGGAGGCGATCCGCCGCATCCGCGCACGTCTACCGGACATCGCGGTCATCGTGCTCACAGCTTTCGACAGCGACGAGCGCATTCTCGCCGCCGTCCAGGCCGGCGCCCAGGGCTATCTGCTCAAAGGCGCGCCTCGCGAGAAGATCTTCGCCGCGATCCGGCTCGCCCACTCCGGCGGCACGCTGCTCGAGCCGTTCGTCGCGTCACGGCTCCTCCGTCAGGTCCGCGACGCGCCGCCCGGGTTGACGCGCCGCGAGGAGACCGTGCTCCGGCTCGTCGCCCGCGGACTCTCGAACCGTGAAATCGCTCGGCAGCTGTTCGTCTCCGAGCGGACCGCGAAGTTCCACGTCAGCTCGATCCTCTCGAAGCTCGGCGCATCCAACCGCACCGAGGCCGCCGCGATCGCCCGCCGCCGCGGATTGATCACCGAAGAGTCGTAGCGGCAACCTCCGCGGTTGCCTGCATCGGTCTCCATTTCGCGCGACCCTCGAAGCAATGTCCGCTCTCGAGGTGAATTCGCGCATTCGCCTTCAGGGGCAGATGCCGACCGTGTGTTCCGAACAACGCCTCGTACGGAGGAGGGCAACGATGAAAGCACGCAGGCTGTTGGCCATACCCGCGGTGCTGATGGGCTGTGCAGATCACCCGGGACCGTCCGAACCAGCGCTCGAAGAGCACAGCGCTAACACCGCCGAGACGCCAGCCCCTGTCGAAACGCCGATCGCGGACGTGGAAGCGCTCGAGATCTCTGCCGAGATGCGGACCGCGATCAGAGAATCACTCACGGCGGCCCTCGCAGAGCTCGAACTCCAGCCATACGCATCAATGAGCACGCTGCAAGACTTCTTCAAGCAGGTCGAGGCGCAGCAGGCCAAACGGCGCCGGGCCCGGACTGACCTTCTTCGCACCGTCCATCCGTAGGAGGAGACCATGTCGCGACTGCAGAATCACCGAATCGGCCTATCTAGCTCGCTTCGTGGGGGGTTCACGCTGATCGAGCTCCTGGTTGTCATCGCCATCATTGCCATCCTCATCGGGCTTCTGCTGCCCGCCGTCCAGAAAGTGCGCGAGGCGGCAACGAGGGCGACCCGGGCGGAATCGCCAGCCCTCCAAATCGTTGCGCGGTCCAGTCTCGAGCTCGTCGATCGGCTCGAAGGGATCTACCGCGACCAGAAAGAACTCCTGGAGCCAGTGGCCGAGGACGGCCGCGAGCTCGACCTGCCGGCAGTGCAGCACAACGTGGATCAGCTCGAGAGCGCACAACGAGAGCTCGGCCGGGTGCTGGCCGGGCTCAAAGGAATCGACCTCGGCGGCTTGAGTCGGGAAGACCAGACGTTGGCGAGTGGGCTGCTACGGGAGCTGGAAACCTTGCAGCTCAACAACAGCAAAGACCTCCAGCTGAAGCGGGTTCTCCTGCTCGGGGACAATAGCGGGAGTCTGGAATTACGGCGCTGACGCTAAGTGCTCCAGTTCGCAATTACCGCCGCGTATTCTAAGCTGGCGTAGGTTTACGTGTAGGTGTGCGCGTACGGGCAGGGGCAGGGGCATGGTTGGGTGGCCCGGGGGAATCGCACCCCCGGGCTCCCACAGATCCGTACGTGATGGTCTCCCATCATACGGCTCTTGTCGTTCTGATCGTCGAAGAAGCCGGTTTCACCCAGACCCAGTGTGCGAAGTACCGAGGTTGACGCTGCATTGCGTCTCTCATCGCCTGAACCGCCTTCTTCCAGGTTCGGAGCCTCTTGTACTTCTTCATGA
>JBOHRM010000200.1:0-2012 GCA_050732715.1 Longimicrobiales bacterium | reverse complement strand
GGCACGCCGTTCAACTTGTTGTAGACGGACATGATCGATTGCGCGCCGGCCTCGACGATGCCCGCCTTGAAATGCGGCAGATAGTATTCGTGCATCCAGCGCTCGGGCACCTGCGCGTCCAGATAATGGCGGCGCTCCTCCCGATTGTTCATCGCATAATGTTTCAGCGTCGAGACGGTCTTCAGGTAGGTGGGGTGGTCTCCCTGCATCCCTCTCACATAGGCGACCGTGAAGCGTGACGTGAGATGCGGGTCCTCGCCGAACGCCTCGTGAATCCGGCCCCACAACGGTTGGCGGCTGATGTTGATGACCGGCGAGCGGAATACCACTCCGCTCAACCTCAGCCGCCTACCGTCGTCGGTCACCAGACAACACTGTCGGCCCCGGCCTTCCTCGAACGTCCCCGACGTGGCCCGCAATAGATTGTAGATCGCGCGGGCTTCATCATGGATGACCGACGAGACCTCCTGGATGAGCGCGGGATTCCAGGTGGCCGCCATCCCGATGTTCACGGGGAACATCGTGGTCGGTTGATTCCAAACCACGCCGTGCAGGCTCTGATTCCAGCCCCACATCTCGGGGACGTCGAGACGCTCGATCGCGGGGGCCGTCGTGCCCATCAAGGCGGCCTTCTCGTCGAGCGTCAGTTGCGAGAGCAGGTACTCGACCCGCTCCTCGAGCGGCAGCGTCGGATTGAGATGAGGCGGAGCGTCTTCATAGGCGGAGTCGTCGATCGAGTCACCGGCCGCGCACGCTGCAAGCCCAGTCGTCACCGCAAGGATCAGGATGCCTGTCCCTATTCCGCGCTTCATGACGCCGCCTCCAAGCAGGGTTTCTACGTTCCGGTTCCCGGTTCCCAGTACCCGGTTCTTACGTCCACGCGACTTCTACGATTCGACAACTCCGGGACGACTTGTTGAGCGATGTGACGCCAACCCTCGCCTCAGATCTCTCGGCAGGAGAGGGATCACGACGTGCGAATTGACGGTCGAGATTTCGGAATGAATCGTAGTGCTGGATCGTGAAGGGCGGGAGGTACGCTGCGTCCGAGAATCGCGGCCCCCAGTACTGCCCCGAGGCCGCGTCTGGCCCGATCATTGCGCGCTCGCGAGCGCCCTCACGGAATCGACCGGCAGGCCGATGCGCGCCCGCCGCAACGCGACGAACAGCATCCACTCCCAGGACAGGTGGCTCCGGATGACAGTCGGGTTCGCGCCGATGATGTCATCGAGCCGGCGGCGCAGGTGTGCCGAGTCGTAGAAGCCGTAACGCTCGGCGAGCTTCGAGACGAGGCTGGCGGGTTGCGCCTGTATCGCGATCGCCACACTGAGCGTGCGCAAGAGGTGGAACCAACGGCCGGGCGCGCCGAGTCCGCTCTTCTCGAACTCCCCGCGCAAGCAGCCGTCCTCGTGGCCGGTGGCGCCGAGGAACTCGCGGAACGCGTGGAAGTCGAGCGCGTGTGCGGCGAGGTCTTCGAGCTGCTCGCGGGCGCGGGGTGTCAAGACGAAGCCGCGGTTCTCGAGCCAGCGCGTCAAGTCGGTCGGGAACCCCAGCAGGTCGGTCAACACCTCGCGCAGGAGGCTGGGGTCGATCTCGGCGCAAGGCAGGCATGCGCGTACGCCGAGCATGCGGCCGCGGCCCGCGAGCGCCGCGATCTGGTCGATTGCCAGACCCTCCGCCCAGATAACGACGGGACAGGTCGCGAACCTGCGCTGAAGACTCTCGACGCCGGCCACGAGCTCGCTCCACGGTGTGTCCGGAGACGCGCGCACAACAGTGATGCTGCCACGCGGCGGCGCGAGATCGAGGACCGCATCCACGCGTGACCACCGCGCCAGCTCGCGGTACGGCGGGCGCAGCAGGTAGACGGAAGCGATGTTGTCGATCCCCGCCACCGAGCCGACCGAGCTCGCAGAGCCCGGTTGTCCGATCCAATCCACAGCCGTATTCACCATGTCGCCGCGTCCATGCCGTTTACGGGTCAAGCCTCGAGCGACACGCCGGCCGCCGTC
>JBOHRM010000199.1:0-5107 GCA_050732715.1 Longimicrobiales bacterium | reverse complement strand
CCCACAACCCGGGGGGACGAGGGCGGGCCGGGGGGGTCGTGTTGTCCGCGCGGCGTTGCGCATGCAAGTTATGGGTCTGGGTGGGGCGGACGCGGAACTCGCGAACTCGGAACCCGGAACTCGCTCCGAAGGAGCGCTGGCCATGAGAACAACCACGCTCGTCACGGGCCTGCTGGCGGTCGGACTCACCGGCTGCAGCCTGATCGCGTCGCGGGGCGCAGAACAACGCCTCGATGCCGGGCTCGCCGCCCTTGCGCGCGGCGATCGCGGCGTCGCCCATGAGCAGATCCAGCCGGTCTCGACCGAGCACTGGGGTGAGCCGATCGGCCATCGCGCTACGCTCGTGCTCGCGGCTGCCGAGCTCGATCCGCGCAACCCGACGCGCCGGCTCTGGGTCGGCGCCGGCCTGTCCGCGCAGCTGCTCAGCCATCACGCCACACCCGCGTGGATGGAACCCGTCGCCGAGACACTTTATCTGTTGTCGCTCGAGCTCGGCGCGAACGAGGAGCTGCTCGCCCGCACGGAGGCGCAGCGCGATTCGGCTCAGGCGCTGCCGAGGCTGCCCGGACCCTCGTTCCTGGTCCAGCTCGAGACGCTCCGCGCCGAGCGCGACCAAGCGCGCCGCCGCACCGCCGAGCTCGAAGCCGTGCTCGCCGCGAAAAACAAAGAGCTCCAGGACAAGGAGCAGGAACTCGAGCGGATCAAACGAACGCTCAAAGGATAGTAGTTGGCCAGTTCCCAGTTCCCAGTTTGCCGGTCGGCGGACGCACACCGGATTGCACGGGTCCAACCCGGAAATCCGGCAACCGGCTAACCGGGGACCGGCTAACCGAACAATATGATTCGCCGGCGCTTGATCCTCAGTATTCTCGGCATCGCGATCCTGCTCGTGATCCCGGCGATCTACAGTCTCACCCAGCTGAACAGCCTGCAGGGTATCGCGTCATCGCAGCGGCTCAGGCACGGTGAAGCGTATCTCGCGATGGGCGGGCTGCAAGCGCGGCTCGCCGAGCTGGACCGGCTGCAACGCACGTACGTCATAGACCCCGATCCACGGACGCGCGCCGACATGCGCGCCGTGCTCGACAGCGCCGGCCGGCGGCTCGGTGATTTGGATGATGCCGGCTACGGCCCAGCGAGCCGGCCGGTCGCAGAGTCCGTGCTTCGGCTCGCCGAGGCGACGGACCGGATCGAGCGGCTCGCCGCCGCCGAGCGCCTCGACGAGGCGACCAACTACTTCGAGACCGTCAAGCCGTCGTTCGAGACCGCCCAGATCGAGCTGCACCGGCTCTACACGCACGTCGACAGCACCAGCCGCGTCGAGCTGATCACGGCGCGCGCGATCAGCGCCGCCGCGCTGCTCACGACGTTCATCGCATTGGTCGTGTGCGCCGCGATCGCGTTCGGGCTCGGCGCCTGGACCACCCGTGAACTGACCACACCGGTCGTGCGGCTGAGCGACTCGATGGCGCTCGTCGCCGACGGCGAGTTCCGTGTGCCCGAGAACCTGCCGTACGATCGGGGCGACGAGATCGGCTCCGTATCCCGATCGTTCCGCTCGATGACGCGCCGGCTCGTCGAGCTCGACCGGCTCAAGGCCGAGTTCATGAGCATCTCGACGCACGAGCTGAAGACGCCGATCAACGTCATCAGCGGTTACGCCGAGCTGTTGCAGGACAGCGTCTACGGTGAGCTCTCGGACAAGCAGCAGGAGGCGCTCGCGTCGATCCGCGAGCAGACGCGCGTGCTCACCATGCTCGTCAACCAGCTCCTCGACATCAGCCGCCTCGAGGCAGGCGGCATGCGCTTGCACATCGTCGACATCGGCGTACGCGACCTGTTCCGCCGCGTCGCCCGGTCATTCCAGGCGCTGGCGGCACGCAAGGACATTCAGTTCCTGGTCGACGTCGACCCGTCCGCGCCCGCCAGCATCCCCGGAGACCCCGACCGCATCGCCGATCAGGTCCTCGGCAACCTGCTGTCCAACGCATTGAAGTTCACGCCGGAGGGCGGCCGCATCGCGGTGCGCGCATGGTCCATCGATGAGCGCCTCGCCATCGAAGTCGCGGACACCGGCCCCGGCATCGCCGCCGATCAGCTGCCGCACATCTTCGACAAATTCTTCCAGGTCGGCGATCAGGCCCGGCGCAAGGGCGCCGGCCTCGGCCTCGCGATCGCGCACGAGGTCATGTCTGCGCACGGCGGCACGATCACCGCCGCGAGCGAGCCCGGCCGCGGCACCACGTTCCGCGTCACACTGCCCACCGGTCAGGACGTCCCCCTGGACGCGGAGATCGCCGTCGCGGTACGAGAGGAGGCGCGTTCGTAGGCGGGTTGGCCGGTTGGCGAGTTGCGGGTTGGCGGGTTGGCGGGTTGCCGAGTTGCGAGTTGCGGGTTGCGGGTTGCGGGTTGGCGAGTTGCGGGTTGCGGGTTGGAGCCCGATACTCGTTCGGGTTTACGTGCATTCCCGTTTAGCGCGGCTGCGCGAAACTCGAGATCGAATTCGGCGTAGAAACGCGGCCTCGATGGGGTGTAGCTCAATGGCAGAGCGGCCGGCTGTTAACCGGCAGGTTGAAGGTTCGAGTCCTTCCGCCCCAGTCCGCGGCCCCGCGCACGCGACGGCCAGCTTCAACTGAAGTCATGAACCCGTACGCACACGTCCTGGACACCCCGATTGGCGGCATGCTGGCGCTCACGACATCGTCGCGAGTCGCGCGGCATCAAGGGCTGGTATCGGCTTGCCTGCAGCCCAATCGATCAGGATGTCAAGCGCCTGCGCGCCCACCCGCCGGTTGCACTGTGGTGTTGAACTGCCACTGTGCGGCGACAGGATCACATTCTCAAGCCGTCGCAGCGGGTGTTTGGCAGGCAAAGGCTCCTGGTGGAAGACATCAAGCGCGATCACGATATCACCTTTGCGGGCCCGATTGACCAGCGCAGCTTCGTCAATCAACCCGGCCCGCGCGGTATTCACCAGTACCGTGCCGGGCCGGATCAAAGCCAACTTCTGTTCATCGAGCATCCCCTTGGTGCGGTCGGTCAGGCCCTTGTGCAGAGAGATGACTTTGGAGGCTCCGAGCACTTCTCCGAGCGAGGCTTTCTGTGCGTTGAACGATTGAAGCTCATCTGGCACGCCGCACTCGGAACAGACCAGCAGTTTGCATCCGAAGGGTTGTAATAGTTCGGCGAAATGTTTGGAGATGTGTCCCCAGCCTATGAGACCGACGATCTGTCCCCGGAGATCATTCCAGCTCGAATGACCGTTCGAGGAGCCGGCCTTGTGCAGGATGCGCTGGGCCATGGGTTTGATGGCAGGCTTTAGCGTCTCGATGAGAGGGACCCTTCTTGCGTATTTGATCAGAATTCTGGCGGCCAAGAATCGTGAAGACTGCGGTGGCCATAGTCCCTGGCGCATTCTTCGATCCACGTCGGTCAGGCGCCTCAGCCCAGCGAGCGTGAACATCAAGCAATGCTCTGCAACACTTTGAGCGATGGCATCGGCGGTATTGCACAAAAGGATGTCGCGCTCGAAAAGAGCCTCTGGTTGCAGCGCCCAGTTTGGCGAAGCTCCCAGCACCACCACCAGCTTGAGCCGCCGGGCAAGCGCGATTTGTTCAGGCGCAACCGACGGCGCACCCCAGCCGAGTACAAGCGCGTGGGCATTGGAGATGTCGGGCATGGCGCCGTTGTCTTCTGTCCGCAAGCGTAAATCACATTGCTCGGCAACCTGCGACAGGCGTTCAACGGAAAAATACTTCTGCTGTGCGGCTGCCGATTGCATCACCTGCACGACCGGACGTTCATTTTCCAAATGGATTGCCGGTGCGGAAAGTTTCGGCTGGATGGATTTCGATACAGGCGTCGTGCGCTCGGGTTGAGTAACTGGACAGAGTTGGCCTGAAGCGCTTTCGAGTATTGTTTGCACGAGGCGCATGAAAGAAGCGCCATAGATAAAATCCGCTTCGGGCCTCGGACCGCGCCCGACAATAGCATCAATGAACCAGCGATACTCGCCGAGAAAACCGTAGTTTACGTCGACGTCTTCTGTTTGCGTCAATTCCGCCGCCGTCCAGTTTTGCAAAGCTGCTCCTTGCTGTGCCCATTCCCCTCGTTCCGGCAGCTCCAGCAACACATCATATCCAGGACCGACCCACTCGAAGCGCTCGACGCGCCGCCCTGCTGCGAAACCGAAAAGAATAATCGCGGAGCCGCGCTCGGAGATGAGCTGGATTGTCCACACATTATCGGCCCCGACACCGGCGCGCTGGCGTGCGATGGCAGCGCAACGGGGAAAGCCTATCGTGGCAATCGCCAGATCCAGGGCATGGGAGCCATCCGAGGTAATCCAATCGTTTAGCGTGTTGCTCGGGTCCGCGCCCAGGGCGTTGCGCGTAAAGCGGCCGAAGAATGCGGCGGGCTCGCCCAGCGAACGCGAATTGCTCATCGCCTTGACATAGAGCGGAGCGAAACGCCGGTTGAAGGCGATCATGTGGACGAGATCAGGGCGGGACGATGCCGCCGAAGCCATGCGCTCCGCTTGAACAACGTTGCGGCCGGGCGGTTTTTCGCAGATGACGTGCAAGCCCGCTTCAAGAGCTTGAGCGGATACCTGGGCGTTTGGTCCGGGTGGAAGGCAAACCGATACAGCATTGGCATCGGTATCTTTCGCCAGGGGCCGCCAGTCGGCGCCAAACGTCGCAACACCAAACTGCCGCGCCGCAGCCTCCGCCTTGGAGAGATCGGCATCGCAAACGGCGGCGATTTCGAGCAGCCCTTCCTTTCTCAGTTTATCAAGCGTCGGCAAGTGCGCCGCCATGCCGATCTGGCCGCAGCCGATCAAAACGATTTTGGTTCCCAAAGAAGCCTCCTCAATACAATTGTGAGGGGAGACATTGTTCAAAAGCTCTCATCTTCGCCAGGGCAGGCCGAGCTGGTCGAGGATGGCGGTGCTGGGTTCGGGAAGCGTGAGGAAGGCGATGATGTCGAGGCCGCACTCGATACCGCCCTCGTGTCCCGTCCCAGAAGTTGCTTGCGCATCGAGAACGCCAATGCGCCCGCAGCGCAAGGCGCGACGACGACGGAATAGCGGGGCTATTTCGAGGAGGCG
>JBOHRM010000198.1:0-2408 GCA_050732715.1 Longimicrobiales bacterium | reverse complement strand
GAGCGGGAGCTGCGGCGGGGGGAGCGCTACACGGCCGCGGTGACGAAGGTTCTGACGACGGCGCCGGCGAGTTGAAGTGATGGGCTGGAAGGGACGAATCCGCCGGCGATCCGGCCCGTTTCCGTTCGGCGGCGATGTTGAAGGCGAGATCGATGAGGAGCTGCGGTTTCACATAGCCGAGTACGTGGAGGATCTGATGAGGCGTGGGCATTCGGAAGAGGAAGCGCGGCGGAGGGCGTTGCGGGAGTTTGGCGATGTGACTGAGGCACGCGCCGAGTTGGTCGAGATCGACCGGCGTCGGGCGCGGCGCGCGGGCAGGAGTGATCTGCTTCTCGACGTGCGCCAGGACGTACGCTTTGCGATGCGCACGATGTTGCGGCGGCCCGCGTTTGCAGTGGCCGCCGCCCTGATGCTGGCGCTGGGGATTGGCGCGACGACGGCGATCTTCAGCGTAGTCGACGCGGCGTTGCTACGTCCGCTCCCGTTCGAGGATCCGGACCGGCTCGCCGTGATCTTGGGTGTGGCGGGGCCGGAGCGCGACGTCCGCGGCGCCTCCTACCCGGAGATACGGGACTGGGAGCAGCTGACGCGATCGTTTTCGGACGTTTCGATCTACGATGAGGCGTCGGTGAACATGAGTGGGGAGGGTGAGGCGGAGCGTCTCCAGGCGGAGTTCGTGTCTCCGGGCTATTTCCGCTTGCTCGGCGTCTCGCCGCGGCTCGGCCGTGGTTTCACGGAAGACGACGACCGGCCGGGCGTCGCCCCTTCGGTGATCATCTCACACTCGCTGTGGCAGCGCCGCTTCGGGGCGGCACCGGACATCCTCGGCCGCAATATCATGGTCGACGACCGGCAGGCGGTGATCGTGGGCGTGATGCCGGAAGGTTTTCGCGGGTTCTCGTTCGACACGGAGGTCTGGGCGACGCTGCTCCCGTTCGCACCGGATGCGGCGGACGACCGCGGGAACCGCTGGCTCGCCGCGCTCGCACGGCTGGGACCCGGTGTGTCGGCGGGCGCAGCGCAGGCGGACCTCCGGAGCGCGGCGCGACAACTCGAGGAGCGTTACCCGAACGCGAACCGTGACCGGAGCGCCGGCCTCTTCTCGTTGCACCAATACTATCTGGACAGCACACGGACGTTGCTGATCGCGTTGGTCACCGCCGTGGGGTTCTTGCTGCTCATCGCGTGTTTGAACGTGATCAACCTGCAGCTCGTTCGCGGGATCGGACGGAGTGGTGAAGTTGCGCTCCGCCACGCGCTCGGTGCGGGGAAGCTGCGTCTGGTGCGGCAGCTCATGACGGAGGCGGGGGTCCTGGCGGTTCTCGGCGGCGCCGCCGGTGTCGTGCTCGCGTATTGGGGCACCGCGTCACTGGGAGCGGTGGTGCCCGAGGGTCTGCTGCCTGCATACGTCGAGCCATCGATCGATGGCCGCGTGCTGCTCTTCGCGGCGGGCATCATTGTGTTCACGGGGGTGGTGTCCGGGATCGTGCCGGCGCTGCGCAGCACACGCCGCGGCTTCGCGCGTGAGCTCCGCGCGCCGGACCGAGGCGCGTCCGCGGGACGGGAAGGCGCGGGCCGGCTCCAGCGAACGCTCGTAGCGGTCGAGGTCACGCTCGCGGTCGCGCTGATGGCCGGCGCGGCGCTCATGGTGCGGAGCTTGACGGAGCAGCTCGCTGTCGAGCCGGGTTTCCGGCCGGTCCAGGTGTTGGCGGCGCGCGTCAACCTCACGAGCGATCGCTATACGCCGGAGGTCCGCCTGGGTTTCGTGCAGCGAGTGATCGAGCAGCTGGAGGTGACGCCTGGCGTCGCGGCAGTCGCCGTCGGTTCGGACGCCCCGCTTCGCGGCATAAACTCCGCATCGGTGCTGGTCCTGGAAGGCCGGCCCGAAGAGCGGGTTCGCTACTACCGGCATCGCGTTACGCCCGGCTATTTCGAGGCGCTCGGCATCCCGCTGGCTGGGGGCCGCGGCTTCGATCCGTCTGATGACATGGATGCGCCTCGCGTCGCGATGGTGAGCGAGGCGTTCGCGGAGAAGTTGTGGCCGGGCCGCGACCCGATCGGGCAGCAAATACAGATTGGTCCCGATGGCGATTTCGAGGATCGTGCGCGTGTGATCGGCGTCGTCGGAAACGTGCGGTTTCGTGACCTCACGACCGATCTGATGGGTCCGGCCGCAGATCCGGATGTCTATTTCTCGTACGCGCAGGACCCGACGGGTTCGTTCGACATCCTCGTGCGCTCGGCGTTGAGCGATCTCACGGGTGTCGACGTCGTGCGGCGCGCCGTCGTCGCGCTCGACCCCTCGGTACCGCTCGCGGTCGTGCAGCCGCTCGAAGAGGCGCCCCGCGCGCAGACCGCGAACGCCCGTTTCGGATCGCTCGTGCTCGGCATCTTCGCCGTGCTCGCGC
>JBOHRM010000197.1:0-6416 GCA_050732715.1 Longimicrobiales bacterium | reverse complement strand
TCCGCCGGCGCGAGGGGTCAGCGCGCGGTCGTGACCGTGCAGGTGGCGGCGTCGCTCGTGCTGCTCGCCGCGTCGGCGATGATCTTCAGCTCGTTCCAGCGCGTGCTGTCGGGCCACGGGGACGTCGCGTGCGACACTTTCGACCTGCGGAGGGCGATCCCGACATCCCCGTGATGACCCCGGCGGAATTCGTGTCTCGGTGGCTGCAGCACGAGTCCGGGACCGAACCGCACAGGGCCGGATCTCGCTGAGTGAGCACGCACGGCCGGGCATTGCTCTCGCTCGAGTAACACGATTCCGTGCCGGCGGAGCGACACGCGTGAGCGGCTTGCGCAGAATGCTCCATCGGCCCTGCCGCGCTGCGTGGCACCGTCGCCAGGGTGATTGGGGTCCCATCATTCCTCGCGCAATGCCTCGGTCGGCTGGACCGCCAGGCCGCGCCGGGCGGGGCCGAAGGCCGCCGCCAACCCGACGGCCAGGATCAGCGCGGCCACGGCGGGCAGGAAGATCGCGGCTCGGCCGCTCGCCGTGACTTCACCGCCGGTGGCCCGGTCGAGCGCGGCGGAGAGGATGAGGCCGGCCGCTATGCCGATTCCGAGCTGGGCGGTGGCACGCGCGAAGATGCCGGTGAGGACACGGCGAGCGTCGGCGCCGAGCGCTACGCGGATGCCGATCTCGCGACGCCGCCGCGCGACGGTGAACGACATCATCGCATAGATGCCGGCCGCGGAGAGCAGCAGCACGCTCGCGGTCGCGATACCGATCGCGAGGGCCACTAATCGCGTGGACTGCTGTGCGTTCCGGTGGGCCTCACTGACGCTCTGCAGCCGGTGGAGCTGGAGCGCCGGGTCGACCGCCGCGGCGATGTTGCGGAGCCGCGCGGCGAAGCCGGCCGCCGGACCGCCCGTGAAACGGACGATGAGGTGCGCTTGTCCGGACGCGACCGGGAAATAGAGCTTCGGGCCGGGAGCGTCGAGTCCCTCCGGGTTTGAGACATCGGGCACGACGCCCACGATCTCGAACCACGGATTATCCTCGACGGCGCTCTCACGCATATCATCGTTCGTGTCACCAGGGCGAACGCGACGGCCGAGGACGTTGCTGCCACCCGCGATCCACTGCACGAACGCCCGATTCACAATGACCGCGGTCGAACCCTCGCGGGTATCGCCCTCGACGAATCCTCGTCCGGCTACGATCGGGAGATCGAACACGTCGAAGAGGCCGATGTCGACGTGGTTGACGCGTACGGGGAACCGCACGGATCCCGCCCGGACCGCGGATTCGGAATCCTCCGCACCACCCGGCGCGACGCCCTCGACTTCGATCCACGCCGTTGACTCCTCGGCGCCAGGGAAGTGACTCGCGAAGGTGATGCCGGAGACGCCCGGCTCGGCCTCGATGCGGCGGATCAGCTCCGCACTGACCGCAGCGAACCGAGATTCGAATTCGCGCTCGTTTGCTCCGGCGTCCGCGGCCAGTGGCGGGTCTTGCCGCTGCATGGAGAGCTGCGCACGCAGAAACTCGTCGGCAGGGTATCCTGCGTCGCGGATGCCGCTGCGGATCTGCTGCGCCGCGGAGTGGACGGCGCCGGGCAGGATCGCGACGGCGATCGCGACCTGAACGACGATGAGCGCGGTCCACGTGCGCCCGAGCTGCATCTGCGACCCGCGCGAAGAGAGCTGCCGAAGACCGGTCTGAACGCGCCGCCCCGTCGCCTTGAGCGCGGGGAGCACACCGACGATCAGACCGGCCAGGATGGCGAGCCCCGCGCCGTAGAGGACCATACTGGAGGAAAGGCCGAACTCGAGCCAGAAGGGAAGCTCGGCGCCGTACGTCGCGCGAATATTGCTCCCGGCGAATACGAGGGCCACATGCGCGAGGGTCAGCCCGACCACAGCCGCGATCGCGGACAGCGTGAGCGCCTCCACGAACAGCTGTGCCACGACGCGCCGGCGGCTCGCGCCCAGCGCGGTGCGCACGGCGATCTCGCCCGTGCGGGTCGCCGTGCGGGCGTAGACCAGGATCGCGACGTTCATGGAGACCACCACGAGCAGCATGCTGACGGCCATCTGAAACAGGTGGAACCGCCAAGCCATCCCCGGGCTGTGGATGTCGAAGAACGGGTGCGTGTACGGCATGATCTGAGGCCTGAGATGTTCGTTGGTGTCCGGAAACGCCGCCGCCGTCCGCCGCCCGATCGCCGTGAGCTCTGCTTGCGCCTGACGGCGCGTTACGCCATCCGCGAGCCGGCCGAAGATGAAGATCCTGGGACCGCCGCCGCGCTCGTGCTCCGACGGACTCAAGCGGAGCGGAACCCAGAAGCGATGAGCGACCGGGAACCGGAACCCCTCGGGCATCACGCCGACCACCGTGTGCACCACGGTGCCGAGACGGATCGTCCGGCCGACAATGTTCGGAGCACCGTCGAAGCGACGCTGCCATTCTTCGTGCGCGATCACGACCACGGGCGCCGCGCCTGCGCGCTCATCGGCTTCGATCAGCGGCCGGCCGAGCGCCGGCGCGACACGCGCCACCTCGAAACCCGAGGCCGTCATCTCCGCGACCCGTACCAGCTCCGTGCTGCCGTCCGCCGCGACCAGGTTGCGCCGGTCCAAGCGAAAGGCGCTGAGCTCTCGCACCGACCGCAACTCATCGCGCCAGAGGAAAAAGTCGTGCAGCGCCCGCAGATCCGGATTGTCGGGATCGTCGGCCCGGTTGTTCTGGATCGAGACCACGCGGCCGCCTTCGTCCAGTGGCAACGTCGGATCCAGCCAGCCGTAGATCACGCCGAACGCGCCCGCGCCGATCCCGATTGTCACGGCCATCCCGATCACGGCGACGACCGAGAGGCCAGGATACTTGACCAGCATCCGCAGGCCGAGCTTCACGTCCAACCACGAGACGCGCATCAAGGCTCTCCTCTCTTTCGCTCGCCCTTCCGCCGCCAACAACGCGACGCACTCGTTCTTCACACGCTCGACGTCGCCAACCCGCTCCAGCGCAGCGCGACGCGCCGACTGCGGATCCATGCCGCGGGCGACGTAGTCACGAATGCGCTGCTCGATGTGATCGCGGAGCTCCTCGTCCACTTCCGATCTCGGGTCCCGTCGGAACACACGTCTCCAGCGCCGCCACGAGCTTCGGTCATGCATTAACCCGCCGCGCCTTCCGCGAGATCGGTCGCCGTGACGGCGCGATTCACCGCGCCGGAAAGGCGCTCCCAGCCCTTCGCCTGTTCCCTGAACTGCCGCCGACCCTTCCTCGTCAAACGGTAGAACTTTGCCCGGCGATTATTCTCAGAAACGCCCCACTCGCCCTTGATCCACCCCTTCCGCACCATCCGGTAAAGCGCCGGGTAGAGCGAGCCTTCCTCGACGCGCAGCACGTCATTAGTCACGCCCTCGATCCAGCTCGCGATCCCGTAGCCGTGCATCGGTCCCCATGAGAGCCGCTTCAGCACCAGCAGCTCGACCGTGCCCTGGAGCAATCCGGCATCTTTGGAGAACACCGAGCCCGCCTCCTTTCCTATTCTGATCTTAGGGAGTCCCGTGAGGATCATACGGCCTCACCATCAGACGCGCAACGGAAATTCACCGAGACCGCTGGGCCGGGCCCGTCGAAAGAGGAACTCGAGACCGGTTGATCGCACCTGGATGAAGGGCGGGCAAGGCAAAAAGACCACGCGGACAGTCCGCTGGCTTCAGCGCTGTCAGCGTCGAGCGAGCATTCATCAGCTCGACGACGCGGGTTCGGGAGCTGGATTCAGAGCAGCGCGTCGAGGTAGAACTCGAGGCGGCAGCCGGTCGGTGAGCGCAACGCGCGAGCCAGGTCGACACGCAGCAGACCATCGAGCAGGCTGGTGCCGACGCCGGCTGAGACGAGCGCGTCTTCGGCATCGAAGGCCGAGCGGTCGCCCGCCCATCCGGCATCCGCGAAGATCGTCAACGAACCGAACGAGTAGGTTCGCGCCAGCTCTGCGCGCGCTCGTACGAGCGAAGTGCCGACGGCGGCGCTGCCGCCGTACCCGCGCAGCATCGCGGGTCCGCCAAGGAACCAGGTGATGCTGGATCAGGATCGTGCCCCAACTCGTGGCGCCAGCCGCCTCGAGCCCGAGGCGCACGCGGGCGCCGAGCGGCAGGGCCGTGCGTCCCGTGAGTCGCGCGCGGGCGAACTCGTAGTCGCCCGTGGCGGCCTCGACGAATAGCTCGATGCCCGCCTGCGCGCTGAGCGGATCGCGGCCCCACCAGGGCGACAGCGTCGTAGTACGCGCTTCCGGCTGCGCCGTCCTGCGCCTCGAGCGTGGCGGGCAAGAAGAAGATCGTGAGGAGGATCGCGTGGCGCATCCCAGAACCTCGAGCGGATTCTCGCAGCTCTCTGCCCTACGCATCCGGAGAGCCGCACGTTTCGCGGCCGGGTCCAGCGATTGGCTCGTCGCTCAAGACCGTGTGCGACCGGCGTGGCATCGCGCTCGAGCTTGTGAGTGAGGATCAGCAGGCCGGCGGGGCGAGCCCTTTCGCAAACGCGTCGCGCGTCGCGCGAACGAAGTCATGATGAGCAAGGTGGCGCCTGAGCTTGGAAGCTTGACGAGCCTTCAGTCCTTCAGCGCCTCGACGGGTCGGATTCGCAGTGCTCTCAGTGTCGGCTTCAGGCACGCGAGCATGCCTACTGCGATCACGAACAGGGAGATCATGCCGACGGCGAGGGGCCAGTTCGATTTTTGGAGAAGCTGTGAGAGCATCAGGGCGCTCATGGTTGCGCCGATCGCGACGCCCGCGGAAAGCTGGAGAAACGCCCGCTTCGCGATCGCGGACACGATGGCCGCGGGCATCCCACCCAGCGCCGTGCGAATCCCGATCTCTCGTGTGCGTTCCGCAACCGTGAACGACATGAGGGCGTAGAGGCAAACGGCCGAGAGCACGACCGCGATCCCGGCCAGGGACATGACGAAATACGTGTACAACGTAAGGACGCGCCGCTCGACGTCGGGCAGCTCGTCGAGTGCGATCGTGTTCTCAACCCACACGCTAGGATCGATCTCCGCCACGATCGATCGCAGGTGCGGTGTAGCCCTTTCCGGATCGTTCCCGGTCCGAACCGCGAAGTTGACCGGATGCAGCTCACCGGGTGCGACGACATGGTACAGGCCTTGATCCGCATCGGGGTTGATGGCGTTCATGCCGAGGGGACCTACGACACCGACGATCTCGAACGTCCAGGGTCCGGGCTCCTGATCCGGGGCCCAGTATCGGACTCGCCGGCCGAGCGGGTTTCGACCTCCGAGGACGCGATCGACGAAGCTCTGGTTGACGATGACTGCGGAGCGGTCGTCGACCAGGTCGGCCGTGTCGAAGTCGCGGCCGCTCAGGATCGGCTGATCCAACGCGTCGAAGTACCCGACGTCCACGCGCGCTACGTTTACTCGGTGCGCCGGCGCATCCGAGTCAGGGGCTGGAGGCACGCCTTCGACCTGGAGCCACCGACTGTCGTGCGACATGCCGGGCAATGCGTTCGCAACGGCGACCGGCCCCAGACCCGGCTCCTCCGAAAGGCGACGCACCAGCTCCCGGTGAGCTACGGCGACCTGATCGACGGCTTTGCGCCTGTCGGAATCCTCGACGCGCGCAGTCCCATCCACCCCCGGAATGCGAAGCGTCGCGAAGAGGTACTCATCGGTCTGAATGCCGAGCTCGGCTTGCTTCGGTAGCGCGGACGGGAGTAATGACGATCCGAGCGCCATCAACCACAGAGCGACCGCTACCTCACCGACGATCAACGCGCTGTACCCCACTCCGAACCGGATCCCCGAGCCACCGCCGGACGCACGTTGGACCGAGGCGTGCACATGCTTACCCGTCGCCTTGAGCGCCGGTACCACGCCGGCGATTACTGCGCTGAAGGCCGCCATGCACAGCGCGAGCCCCACCGTTTCGAGCGATACGCCGAAGTCCACCCAGAACGGTTGGGTCATTAGAGAACCGGGTACGGTTGCGACCGCCTGCAGACCGAGAAGGCCGACCCCGGCCGCCAGCACCGCGAGCAACAGCGACTCGATGAACAACTGCGTCACGATTCGGACCCTGCTGGCTCCGAGCGCCGTGCGTATCGCGAGCTCGGCCGTCCGCGTCGACGTGCGTGCGAGGATCAGGATGCCGACGTTGCCGCAAGCGAGCGCGAGCAGGAGGGCCGCGAGGATCTGGGTGACCGTCATCATCTGCCGAGCATCGCGCGAGTCCATCTCGGTGAGCGCGTGGGTGTACGGCTGAACCTGAGGTTGGAGCTGCGCGTGCGTGGTCGGGAATTGATTCGCCATACGCCGGCCCAAGACCGCGATCTCGCTGCGCGCCTCGTCAATTGAGACGCCATCGGCGAGGCGACCCACGATCCGGCCGGTCGGCCCCTCGCCGCGTTCGTAG
>JBOHRM010000196.1:0-4658 GCA_050732715.1 Longimicrobiales bacterium | reverse complement strand
CCATGGAACCGCCAAGGGGCGTGCTCTCAAAATGCGTTTACGTGTAGGTGTACGTGTAGGTGTAGGTGTAGGGGGGTTGGGGCGAGACGTCTGGGTGGGTGCGATTGGGGTGGCCAATGATACGCGGGGTGGCTTTAGAGATGCTGCTCGATCTTCCGCTCGAGATACGCCTTCGGGACCGCGCCCACCACCGTGTCCACGTGGCGCCCATCCTTGAAGAACAGGATGCTCGGGATCGAACGGACGTTGAACCGCATCGCAATCTGCTGGTTCGCGTCCACGTCCAGCTTCGCGACCTGGAGCTTGCCCTCGAAATCCTTGGCCAGCTGCTCGATCACCGGCGCGACCATCCGACACGGCCCGCACCACGTCGCCCAAAAATCGACGATCGCGAGGCCGTCCCGGTTTTCGATCACGTCGGCGAAGTCGCCGTCCGTCACGCTGATCGGTCCGCCATTCCCCGTCATTTGCTCCTCTCCTTGGTGTCCTTCGCGCAGCACGTGGCTGCGCCGCGACCACCGGGTTACCTTATTCAATCCTTAAGGCTGCAGCAACGGAGCGAACCGCCGTGGAGCTTCCACTCGACCACGTCGCAATCGCCGTACCGTCGCTCGATACGTCCTTGCCGCTCTTCGAATCCTTGACGGGTGCGCGCGGTTCCGGTCGTGCGCGCGTCGAATCGCAGGGCGTCGAGGTCGTGTTCCTCGAGACCGGCGCAACGCGCATCGAGCTCATCGAGCCGCTCGCGGCCGAGTCGGCGGTGGGCCGTTTTCTCGAGCGCCGCGGGCCAGGCTTGCACCACATCGCGTTCCGTGTCGCCGATCTCGAAGAGATGCTCGCGCACCTGGCCGCCGCCGGCGTCGAGCTCATCGACCGGGAACCGCGTACCGGCGCACACGGCCGCAGAATCGCGTTCCTCCACCCGCGCGGCACCGACGGCGTGCTCATCGAGCTCGTCGAGGATCACCGCGTCAACGACCGGTGATTCGCTCCAGGTCGACCTGCTCGACCAGCCAGCTTCCCGCATCACTCCGCACGATGGTGTAAGGCACATCCGCCTCACGGCCCCGCAACGTCATCCGCACGATCACCTGCCGCGCGCCGTCGCCGCGGCCGGGTACGGGCGCCACATTCTGTAACGCGTGGTTTTCGTGCTCGAGCAGCACGGCCAGCACGAGCATGCGCTGATTGACGTGTCGACGGTCGTAGAGGTCGACGATCGGACCCTGCTTCGTGCCGAATAGCCGCGACATCGTCCCATAGTCTTTCGTGTTCGCGGCGCGCAGGAACTGCTCGATCACGAGCGCGCCGGCCACGGCCGGATCCGCGGGATCCGCCGCGCGCAACGCGGCCGCAGCGTGTTCCATGCTACTCGCGCACGCCGGAGCGATGAGCGTCGAGCATGCCGTCAGCACGATCCAGCCGGAGATAGACTTACGCATGATGATCTCGATTACCGGTCAACGGCAGCCGAACGCCGCGGCGACCTCGGCGCTCGGCCCCTGCCGAGGTCACACCGATACGCGGCGGTCGACGGGCGCACGCTTCCGGGCACCCGCGCACCAATTCACGATGGATACGTCCACCGCGTCCATGGCAAACGTGCGCCCGCGCGATTTCGGGATGGGCCAGGAGCCTGGGTGGCAGCGCGCTCAGGCCACGGCCGCGCTCGGCCGCTCCTTCTCGAACGTCAGCTCGCCGTCGCGGCCGGCATCGACACGAATCGTGTCGCCATCCTCGAACTCGCCCTCGAGGATCCGCATCGCCAGCGGATTCTGCACGAGACGCTGGATCGCGCGCTTCAGCGGCCGCGCGCCGAACGCCGGGTCGTAGCCTTCGCGCGCGATGATGTCCTCCGCGGCCTCGGTGATCTCGAGCCCGATTCTGCGCTCGGCGAGCAGGCGGCGCACACGTTCGAGCTGGAGCTCGACGATACGCCGCAGCTCGTCCAGCACGACCTTCTCGACATCCTCCCACGGCCGCACCGGCGCTTGGTCCAGGATGTACTGGCTGCCGACGTTCGACGTCATGATCACGACCGTGTTCCTGAAGTCGACCACGCGGCCCTGCGAGTCGGTGAGCCGACCGTCATCCAGGATCTGGAGGAGGATGTTGAACACGTCGGGGTGCGCCTTTTCGAGCTCGTCGAACAGCACCACCGAGTACGGCCGCCGGCGCACGCTCTCCGTCAGCTGGCCGCCCTCCTCGTAGCCCACGTAGCCGGGCGGCGCGCCGATCAGCCGGGCGACGGAGTGCCGCTCCATGTACTCGGACATGTCGATGCGCACCATCGCGTCCTCGTTATCGAACAAGAATTCGGCGAGGGCGCGCGCCGTCTCGGTCTTCCCCACCCCGGTCGGGCCGAGGAAGATGAAGCTGCCGATCGGCCGGTTCGGGTCCTGTAGCCCCGCCCGGCTCCTCCGCACCGCATCCGCGACGGCACGGACGGCCTCGAGCTGGCCGATGACCCTCGTCCCGAGCACGTCGTCGAGTTGAGCGAGGCGCGCCCGCTCCGACTCGAGCATGCGGCGAACCGGAACGCCGGTCCAGCGCGACACGACGTCGGCGACGTCCTCCGCGTCGACCTCCTCCTTCAGGAACTTGCCCTTCGTCTGAAGCTCGCGCAGCCGATCCTCGGCCACGGCCACCTCGCGCTCGAGCCTCGGCGTCTCGCCGTACTGGATCTCGGCAGCGCGCGTCAGATCGCCGGTGCGCGTGACCCGCTCGGACTCGACCTTCAGCTGATCGATCCGCTCCTTCAGGTCCCGGATGCGGCCGATCTGCTCCTTCTCCGCCTGCCACGCCGCCTTCATCCCGCTCGCGCGCTCACGCAGCTGCGCCAGCTCCTGGTCGATGCGCTCGCGCCGCTCGACCGCCGTCGGGTCTTGCTCGTTTACCAGCGCCGTCCGCTCGATGTCGAGCTGCATGATGCGACGTTCGACCTCGTCGATCTCCTGCGGCAGCGAGTCGATCTCGATCCGCAGCCTCGACGCGGCCTCGTCGATCAGATCGATCGCCTTGTCCGGCAAGAACCGGCCGCCGATGTAGCGGTCGCTCAGCTTGACCGCCGCCACCAGGGCGCCGTCCGTGATCTTCACGCCGTGATGGACCTCGTAGCGCTCCTTCAGACCGCGCAGGATCGCCACCGTGTCCTCGACGCTCGGCTCGCCCACGAAGACCGGCTGGAACCGACGCTCGAGTGCAGCGTCCTTCTCGATGTGCTTGCGGTACTCATCCAGCGAGCACGCACAGACCAGCCGCAACTCGCCACGCGCCAGCGGTGGCTTCAACATGTTGCTCGCGTCGACCGCGCCCTCCGCGGCGCCAGCGCCCACGATCGTGTGCAGCTCGTCGATGAACACGATGTAGCGTCCCTGCGCCTCCATGAGCTCCTTCAGCACCGCCTTCAGCCGCTCCTCGAACTCGCCGCGGTACTTCGAGCCCGCGATCAGCGCGGCAATGTCGAGCTGCACGAGCCGTTTCTCGCGCAGCGACTCGGGGACGTCTCCGCTCACGATCCGCTGCGCCAGACCCTCGACAATCGCCGTCTTGCCGACACCGGGCTCGCCGATCAACACGGGATTGTTCTTCGTTCGCCGCGAAAGCACCTGAACGACACGACGAATCTCCTCGTCGCGACCGATCACCGGGTCGAGCTTGCCGCGACGGGCCACCTCCGTCAGGTCCCGCGTGAACCGCTCTAGCGCACGGTATTTCTCTTCAGGCTGCTGGTCCGTCACACGATGCGGACCGCGCACCGCCTCGAGCGCAACCTTCAACGCCGCCGCCGTCGCACCCTGCTCCGTCAAAAGCTCCCGCGTCGTCGAACCTTTCTGCACGGCGAGCGCGATGAGCAGATGCTCCGTCGACGTGTACTCGTCCTCGAAGCCCCGCGCGATCTTCTCCGCGCCATCGAAAATCTGGTTCAGCTCGCGACTGATCGTCGGCGCCGCACCCCCGCTCTGCTTCGGCAGCTTCTCGATCGCACGCTCCAGCCCTTCCCTCAAACGCGCGATAGTGACGCCGACCTTCTGGAGGATCGGCGTCACCACCGTCTCCTCCTGGTCCAGCAGCGCATTCAGCAGATGCACGTCCTCGAGCGTCGGATTGCCACGCCGGGCCGCATCCGCCGCCGCCGCCTGGATCGCCTCCGCCGCCTTCACCGTCAGCCGTTCGTGATTCAGCAAGTTCCCTCTGTGTCTTCGCTTGTCCGTGGATCCGGCACCTGCCGAGGCAATGCGCATGCCCGGCGCAACTGCCAGAACGGCAGTGCTATTGGGCGGGCGGAATGAGCAACAAGGGTGAGACGGCTGGTCCGCGACGGCTCATGCTGCGATCTTTTCGGCCATGAAGGTTCCCGTTCGAGTCGTTTTTGCGTTCCTCGGTGTTCTGGTGCTCGGCGGCTGCCGGAGCGAGCAGCCGGTCGGTCCGATGCCACGCGAGGCGTTCATCGATGTCATGGTCGAGCTGAGGCGTGCCGCGAGCCAGGATTTGACGCAGGAGGAGTTCGGGGCTCGCAAGGCCGAGATTCTGACGGAAGCGAACGTGACCGACAGCGTGCTGGTCGAGTACGCGCGGGTTTACGGCGGGCAGCTCGAGCACATGGCGGAGGTCTGGGATTCTGTGAACGCGCGGCTCCGCGTGGTGGAGGATTCGGC
>JBOHRM010000195.1:0-4503 GCA_050732715.1 Longimicrobiales bacterium | reverse complement strand
ATGCTGGAGCTCGGGATCGAGACCGGTATGGACGCGCAGCCCGCGCTCATCGGCGTCCGCGCCGAACCGCTCGCGCAGCGCCTGACGTACCGCGGCGACGAAATAGGGCGCCGGCCCCGCCGCCTCGATCGGCGGTGCGAGCGTGATCGGCGCATCCTTCGCCGACTCCGCATCGGAGCCGGTGATCACGCCCTCCTGCGCCATCACTTCGAGCACGACGTTGCGCCGCGCGATCGCGCGCGTCATGTGCTTGCGCGGATTGTAGCCTTCCGGGTTCTTGACCAGCCCGATCAGCAGCGCCGACTCGGCGATCGTCAGCTGGCTCGCGGGCCTGCCGAAGTACGCGCGAGCCGCGGCCTCGACGCCGTATACGCCGCCGCCCATGTAAACCTGGTTCAGGTATAAACGCAGGATCTCGGGCTTGTCATACTTCGCCTCGATCTGTCCCGCGAGGCGGATCTCGCACACCTTGCGGCGCAGTTTCGCCGAACGCGGCAGCTCATGGGCGAAGACGTTGCGCGCGAGCTGCATCGTGATCGTGCTGAAGCCTTCGTCGAGCGACAACGACGTCAGGTTCCGCCACAACGCACGGCCCACGCCCTTCAGGTCCACGCCGTCATGCTCCCAGAACCGCCGGTCTTCGACCGCGACGAAGCCGTTGCTCAGCCCCGCCGGGACTTCCTTCAGCTCGACGACCACGCGCCGCTCGTGCGAGAGGTCCGCGATTCGCGAGCCGTCCGCCGCGTACACGCGCGACGCCTCCGGCGGCCGATATGCGCTGAACTCCTCGATGGTCGGGCAGCCGCCCTGCGCGCTGGCGCCCCCTGCACAAGCGGCACCGAGCGCCGTGGCCGCCAGGGCGAGCATCGCCCCGATTCTCCTACTCATGCCAGAGCATACCCGGCCCGACCGATGATGAGCCCGTCCCCCCAAGTGGGGAACCTGGCCGCGGAACGTTCAGCAGGCACCGGAGGGGTCAGGGGCCGTCGGAACCGTCGGGTTCCACGAAACGAACCGCGTCGCCTACGCGGATCTCGCCGTCATTGCAGACTTCTCCGAACGCGCCGCCGGCCCACGGCTCGGACATCGCGGCGCGCAGACCCGCGGCCGCCTCGTCCATCAGGTGGCACGGACGCGTCTCGCCGTGAATGAGGACCCGCACGTCGCCGATCGCGATTTTGCGGCCGCGCGAGTCGGCGAGCGAGACGCCGCTGACCCACAGGTTCGCACGGCGCGTGGCCGGATCGACCGGCCGGCCGAGCCGCGCCGCGACCTGCTCCCACGCCTCGCGCTCGAGCAACGTGACCTGGCGAAGGCGGCCGTGGCTCGCGTTCCCGTCGATCCCGTGGCCGGCACGCACGGATGCGTGATCGATGGCATCCAGCGGCGCGCCACGAAAGCGTTTGATCCAGATCGCCTCCAGCCGGCCGGTCTCTGGCGCGCCGGCCGGTTGCGCCCTGTTCGCGGCGCCGGCTCGGTCCTCCGACGCTTGCCACGCCTCGCCCGTTGTCGGCGCGGCCGGCGGTTGCCGCGGGTCATCAGAGCGCAATTCCGGTTCTCCATGCGATTTCACAGCAGCATTCTCCCGCCGTCGGCCACGATCACTTCGCCGGTCACGAAGTCGCCGCGGATGAGGTAGAGCACGGCGTCGATGACGTCATCGGGCAAGCCCTCGCGCAAGACGGTCCGACGTTCGCGGCCGCCGGCGTGATCTGCGCCCTCGTCCTGCGCGGCGGGAAGCACGGTGCCGGGCGCAACGCAGTTGGCGCGGATCTCGGGCGCGAGCGCTCGCGCGAGCTGCCGCGTGAGGTGGACCAGTCCGGCCTTAGACACGGCGTGTGGCACGAAGGACGGCCACGTCTGGAAGGCGGACAGGTCGGCGATGTTGATGATCACGCCCTCGCCCTGCGCGCGCAGCAGCGGCGCCGTGGCCTGCGCGAGCAAGAACGGGCCCTTGAGGTTGACGCCCAACACGCGGTCCCACTCTGCTTCACTGACGCCGGCGAACGCCGTGCGCTCGAACAGCGAAGCGCTGTTCACGAGGATATCGAGCCTGCCGAACGTCTCCTCGACCTCCCGCACCAGCCGGTCGACATCGGCTTTGCGTGACACGTCGGCGTGTACGGCGATGGCGCGACGGCCGTGCGCCTCGATGGCACGCACGGTTTCGGCCGCGGCTTCGGCGGAGCGGTTGTAGTTGACGGCCACATCGGCGCCCGCGCGCGCGAGCCCGAGGGACAACGCGCGCCCGACGCGGTGCGCGCCGCCCGTGACGAGCGCGGTTTTGCCGGCTGGATCCATGGCGCGCAATTGTAGTGGCGAGTCGGCAGGCAAGCAATTAAACTGCGGCTGCGGACACGGAGAAACGGACGGGCTCGGTAGTCGATGGGAGCGGCACTTCTCGAGGGTAAGGTCGCGGTCGTCACGGGCGGCTCGCGCGGCATCGGTTTCGCTATCGCTGAGGCACTGGTGGGTCGAGGTGCCCGCGTCGCGATCGGCGCGCGCACGGCGAGCACCGTCGAGGATGCGGCCGCGGTGCTCGCCGCGCGCGATGATCGATCGGACGGCGAACGGACGGAGCGTCGTGCGATCGGCGTCGTCTGCGACGTTCGTGGCCACGAGGATTGCCGCCGCCTCATCGCGGAGACGGTCCAGGCGTTCGGCCGGCTCGATGTCCTCATCAACAATGCCGGCATCGGCGGCTACGCGAGCGTCGAGGAGATGAGCGCCGCGCATTGGGACGACGTCATCGCGACGAACCTGAGCTCGCTCTTCTACTGCTCGCACGAGGCGATCCCGCATCTGAAAAGCGGTGGCGGCGGCTGGATCATCAACATCGGCAGCCTGGCCGGCAAGAATGCGTTTCCCGGCGGCGCGGCGTACAACGCCAGCAAGTTTGGCCTGATCGGCTTCAGCGAGGCGCTGATGCAAGAGGTCCGTTACGACGGCATCCGCGTGAGCTATATCATGCCGGGGAGCGTGGCTACGGAGTTCGGCCAGCGCGGGAGCGTTCAGGGTGAGGAGTGGAAGGTCCTGCCGGAAGACGTCGCACGCATCGTGACGGACCTGCTCGCGTTCCCGGACCGCACACTACCGAGCCGCATCGAGGTGCGGCCATCGCGGCCGCCGCGGCGCTGAACGGAAGTTCCGCGTTCCGAGTTCCGGGTTCCGGGTTGCGCCACACAACGCGTTCGCAGCGGTTCGGCGAATGCTCCTGACCCGGCGGCATGGCGAGCTGACGGGGAGGTTCTGCGCAAGTCCGTAACAACTCGGAACTCGGAACTCGGAACCCGGAACGCGAACGAAGTGAGCTGAGGAGGGGAGAATGACAGGCCCGAGCGAACGCATCGAGAAGGATTCCATGGGTGAGATGCGCGTGCCCGCGGAGGCGTTATGGGGCGCGCAGACGCAACGCGCCGTAGGAAACTTTCCGATCAGCGACCTGCGTTTCCCGCCGGCGTTCATCGCGGCGCTCGGTCTGATCAAACGCGCCGCGGCCGAGACCAATGTCGAGCTCGGCCTGCTGGATGAGAGCGTCGGCCGGCACGTTGTCGCGGCGGCGAACGAAGTCGCGCGCGGCGCGCACGACGGTCACTTCGTGGTCGACATCTTCCAGACGGGCAGCGGCACATCGACGAACATGAACGCGAACGAGGTGATCGCCAACCGCGCGATTCAACTGCGCGGCAGCGCGGTCGGCTCGAAGGAAGTGCATCCGAACGATCACGTGAACGCCGGCCAGTCGTCGAACGACGTGATCCCAACGGCGATGCAAGTCGCCGCGTGCGTCGCGATCCGCGACGACTTGATCCCCGCGCTCGAGCGCCTGCGCGACGCGCTCGCTGCAAAGGCTCGCGAGTTCGACGGCATCGTGAAATCCGGTCGCACGCACCTCATGGACGCCACGCCCGTGCGTCTCGGCCAGGAGTTCGGCGGCTACGCCGCGCAGATCGAGCAGGGCAGCCGTCGAGTGAAAGAGGCGATGAACGACCTGGCCGAGCTGCCGCTCGGCGGCACGGCCGTCGGTACGGGCATCAACACACACCCCGAGTTCGCGCGCCGAACGATCGAGCGGCTCTCGGCCGAGACCGGCATCGCGTTCAGGGAAGCCGTCGATCACTTCGAGCGGCAGGGCACGCGAGACACGATCGTGTTCGCGCACGGCGCACTAAACACGATTGCCGTTTCGCTCACGCGCATCGCGAACGACCTACGGCTGATGGCAAGCGGGCCACGCGCGGGATTCGGCGAGATCGTGCTGCCCGCCATACAGCCCGGCTCGAGCATCATGCCGGGCAAGGTGAATCCGGTCATCCCCGAAGCCGTGACGATGGTCAGCGCTCAGGTGATGGGCAACCACACCACGATCACGATCGGCGGGCAGGGCAGCATTCTCGAGCTGAACGTGATGATGCCGGTGATGACGCACGCGCTGCTCCAGTCGATCGCACTGCTCGCCGCGGCCGCGACGGTATTCGCGGAGAACTGCGTGGCGGGCATCGA
>JBOHRM010000194.1:0-6950 GCA_050732715.1 Longimicrobiales bacterium | reverse complement strand
AGCTCGAGCGCGCCATGACCGAGCTGCACATGCCCGGCGCCATGGTGTTCAGCAACGTCAACGGTGAAGCGCTGAGCGACGGCCACTTCCAGCCGGTGTGGCAGAAGGCCGACGAGCTCGGAGCCGTGCTCTACGTCCATCCGATCCACCCCGTTGGCGTCGAGGCGATGACCGATTACTGGCTGATGCCTCTGGTCGGATTCCTGTCCGACACGACGCTCGCGGCCGCGAAGCTCGTGTTCAGCGGCACGGTCCAGCGGTACCCGAACATCCGCTGGGCGCTCGCACACCTCGGCGGCGCCATCCCCTACATCGCCGAGCGGCTCGACCGTGGGTTCCACGCGTTCCCCGAGTGCCGCGAGCACCTCGACTGCCCGCCGAGCGAGTACCTCCGGCGCTTCTACTACGACACCGTGAACTTCGACCCGCGGGCCGTGCGCGTCGCCATCGACTTCGCGGGCGCCGACCAGATCCTGGCCGGCAGCGATTACCCGCACCGGATCGGCAGCATTCCGCGCATGCTCGAGAGCATCGCCGCGCTCGACGTGTCGGCGGAGGAGCGCTCAGCGATCCTCGGCGGAAACGCCGCGAAGCTGCTGCGGTTGGCTTAGTGCTCCAGTTCGCGAATGCGCCGACGTTTTCGCCCGGCCGCGGGCGTATGTGCCGTCTCCCCCAACCCTGGGGGAGAGGGTCAGGGTGAGGGGGCGGCACGGCGGACGAGATACTTGGGCGTACTTGTGACCGCGAGTCCTTAGATGACGGAGCGGCCGCGCCCGACATCGGGCACGGCCGCGGTCACGGCGAAACGATCAGGCTGGACTCATCCCCCCAATCAGCTCGAGCCCCGCCGCCTCATCGATCCACCGTGTCCTCCGAATCCCCCATCTTCGCTTCCATCAGCGCGCGCTCCTGCCAGAACGCGATCTCGTCGGCGAACGTCGTGGCCATCGTGCCGAGATCGATCGGCCGCCACTCGCCCGACGTGATCCGACCCTCCACCCGCTCGAGGCTCGCCTCCGCCTTCGCATACTCGGGGTCCGCATCGAGCGCCGCGCGGAACGCGTCGGCCGCCTCGATCATGTGCCCCGTCCGCTCGAGCGCCACACCCAGATTGTTTTGGAACACCGCCGTCGACGGGCTCAGCTCGACCGCCCGCGCCAACGGCGCGATCGCGTCCTCGTAACGGCCGGCCTCGATCCGCAACAGACCGAGGTTGTTCATCGACCACGCATCCCGCTCATCGAGCACCAGCGCCCGCTGGTACGCCGCCTCCGCCTCCTCGACTTCACCGAGCGACGAACGAACGTTGCCCAGCACACGCCATGCGCTCACCGACTCGGACGACACAAGGACCGCGTCCTCCGCATACTCGAGCGCCGCGGCCGGCCGGTTCTGCTCGAGCAACACCCGGCTCACGTTGATCAATGACTTCTCGTGCTCGGGATCGATCTCGAGCGCACGCAGCAACGCTTGCTCCGCGCGCTCATGATCGAGCGCCTTCCACGCCGAAATGCCGAGCATGTAGTGACCCCAGATGTTGTCCGGCTTGCGCGTCGTGTACGCCTCGAACAGGTCCGCGGCCTCCCCGTAACCGCCCGCGCGGTACACCTTCTCCGCGTCGCCATACGTGACTTCACTGGCGACGACCGCGGACCCGTCCGTCGCGGCCGCGATCGTGCGCTCGTCCGCGCTATCGACAGTCGCCTCTGACGCCACCGGTTCCGGCGACGGCTCGGACGCCGCGGCCTCCGGGATCGACGCCGCCGCGATCACCCTAGGATCCCCGCCCGGCGGATCGTCATCCGTCACTCCGCAACCCGCCGCCGCAAGAGCCGCCACCATCAGCGACCCAGCCCAGAAGCGACCCGTTCCACCCGCTGCTGCCATCGTCTCCTCCGTTGTTCCGCGCCCCGCCCCGTGGGCGCTCGTCGATCCCTGGGGCGGTACGCCGGAGGGGCAAGCGCGCTGCCGTTGCCATCCAGGCCTCACATACAGATCGTAACTATTTGCAGCAGTTTATCTTATGCGTGTCACCGCGTCCGCGTGCGACGGCCAAATGTGTCCGGATGGACACGCTTTTCGGAGCTCGGATGTGTGAGGGTGGACACAAGAGGGATCAACCCGTGCTCTGCATCGCCGCCGCGATCCCGTTGATGCTGTGAAAGAGCAGCTCGCGCAGGAGCGGCTGCTGTTCGGCGGACGCCTCGCGGTTGCGACGCAGGAGCTCGACCTGTAGCAGGTTGAGCACGTCCGTGTAGGGGTTACGCAGGAGGATCGACTTGCGGATGACCGGGTTGCGGTCGAGCAGGTCGGTCTCGCCGGTGATGCGCAGGATCGCGGCGCGGGCGCGATCGAAGTCGCGGGCGATGCGCGCGTGGATGCCGCCGGCCGAGCCGTCGTCGCCCGCGAGCGCTGCGTAGTAGGCGGCGATGTCGAGGCGCGCGCGCGCCATCTCGAGCTCGGCGTTGTGTATGACGTCGCGGAAGAACGGCCACGTCTCATAGGCGCCCCGCAGCATGTCGGCCGTGGCGGCGTCCGCGAGCGCCCGATCGAGCGCGGCGCCCGTGCCGAACCAGCCGGGCACGATGTGTCGAGTCTGCGTCCACGCGAAGACCCACGGTATCGCGCGGAGACCATCGAAATCCACCTCGCCCGCGCCCTTCCGAGAGACCGGCCTTGACGCAATCGGCAGGCGACTGATCTGCTCGATCGGCGTCGCGCCGATGTACCACCGCCAGAAAGCCTCGTCATCGACCAGGGCCCGATACGCCCGCATCGCGCGCTCCGCGATGGCATCCATCGCTGCCGCCGCGACAGCGGAGTGGAGAGCCGAGCCCGGTGTGCTCGTGCTCCGCGGTTGTCGCTCGGCTCGCGCCGTGGTGAGCAGGATCGCGCTCACGAGCTGTTCGGCGTGACGGTGCGCGATTCCCGGCAGTGCGTAACGGAATGTGATGACCTCGCCTTGCTCGGTCACGCGGAGCCGGCCGTTGTGCGCGGCCGCGGGCATCGCGGCGATCGCCAGGTTCGCACGGCCGCCGCCCCGACCGACGGTCCCGCCGCGTCCGTGGAACAGCCGGAACGCGATGCCGTGATCGTGGCACACACGCGCGATCGTGCCCTGCGCGCGGTGCAACGCCCAGCTCGCCATCCAGTAGCCGCCGTCTTTGTTGCTGTCCGAATAGCCCAGCATGATCTCTTGGAATCCGCCGCGCGCCTCGAGGTGCAGCCGATACACCGGGAGCGCGAAGAGCGCGGTGAGCCGTTCGGCTGCGGCATCGAGATCGTCGATCGTCTCGAACAGCGGCACCATGTCGAGCGGCGATTCGACCCGGCCATCGCGCGTGCGCCAGAGACCGACCTCTTTCGCGAGCAGCAGCGGTGCGAGCACGTCGCCCGGCGCGTGCGTCATGCTGACGATGTAGCTGCCGATCGCGGACGCTTCGCGGGTGATCGCGTCTCGGATGACGGCGAACGTTTCGAGAACGCGGTTGACCGGCTCGGGCAACTCGGCGTCGCGCGGCAGCAGCGGGCGTGGGCTGCACAGCTCCCGGGCGAGGGCGGCGATGCGCGCGTCCTCGTCGAGCGCGGCGTAGTCGTCCGTCACGCCGGCGGCGGCGAGGATCGCCGTGATCGCCTCGGTGTGCAGTCGGCTGTGCTGGCGCACGTCGAGCGCGGCGAGGTGGAAGCCGAAAGTGCGGGCGAGGACGCGCAGCCGGTTCAGCCGGCCGTGTCGTGCCACGTCGCCGAAGCCGGCTTCGTCGAGAGATGTGGCGAGCAGATCGAGGTCCGCGATGTACTGGTCCGCGGTATAGTCTGCTGGCATCGGCGTCTCGACGCGGCCCGCCAGGAGCGCGTCGATCCGTGTACGCATGCGTATGACGAATCGACGATACGGCTCGTGGCGGAAACCGCTGTCGGGCGTCTCGCCGAGTGCGCGTATCAGGCGGTCGGGCGTGGGCGCGGTACGGTCTGAGAGGCTGAGCTCGCGGCCCAGCTCGTACAGCTCATCTCGGTGCAGCTCGAGCGCGGTGCAACGATGCCGGTCGAGCGTCCATCGGATCACGTCCGGCGTGACGTTCGGGTTGCCGTCCTGATCGCCCCCGATCCACGAGCGCCAGCGCAGAAACACGGGCACGTCCGACGCTGATGCGCCAGGAAAACCGCTCGACTCCTTGCCTCGCTCCGTTGCTGCGTGGGATTCGGGCCCGACATCTTCGACTGCGTCGACACCGTAGTGGCGTTCCAGGGCGTGCTCGACGTCATCATGGATGCGCGGCGCCGTCGACCACACGGTGCTGCGGAGGAAATGCAGGCCCTGCTCGACCTCGTCGCGCACACTCGGCCGCTCCGCGCGCACCTCGTCCGTCGCCACGAGCAGAGCGATCTCGACGCGCAACGCCGCGACTACGGCGTCGCGATCCTCGGGCGTCGCATCCGGTTTTCCAGGCTCGGACAACAGATCAGCGATGCGCCGCTGCTTGTCGAGGATCGACCGGCGCCGCGCCTCCGTGGGGTGCGCCGTGAACGTCGGCTGGATATCGAGCCGCCTGATCACGTCCAGGACCGCGTCCCGCGCGAACCCATCCGCCTTCAGCTTCGCGACTGCGTCATCGATCGATTCGGGGCGTGGCCGGCCGTCACGGATCGCGTGAGACCGTTCGCGGTTGATGCGCAAGATCTCCTGGCGCTCTGCCTGGTTGACCAGGTGGAAGAATGCGCTGAACGCGCGCAGCAGCCAGCCGATGTCGGCGTCGCTCAGCGCGCTGATGCGCGTCGCCGCCTCGCGGCGCGGCCCAGGATCATCTTCGAGCAGGGCGCGTTTGCAGAGCAGCCGCAGCTCCTCCACGAGATCGAGCATCGCTCCGCCCGCCTGCTCGCGGATCGCATGGCCGAGCAGCCCTCCCAGCAGGTTGACGTTCTCGCTGAGCGGGCGCGTGATGCCCGTGCCCTCCGATTCGATGCTCAGACCGCCGATCGTTTGCATCAATCATTCGTAATGCCAAGGACGGTTCGGAGCTTTGCGGGCGCGTCGTTCGCGCATGGCCGTTCTGAATCGCCCTCGGCCTTCTGCACCCACTCACCGGTGAGTGGATTCATACAGGCGTTCCCCGCGCTCAGTGGATCCACCGAATACTCGGAAGCTCAGGCGGGACTTGCAAGGCACGTGCTCGATTCGACACGTTCATCAAGCGGGCTGCCTCGCACAGGGAGACGGGTCAGATATGTTGATTGCTCCTATCCGCTCGGCCCAGAACGAGCGAAACTCATCGATGCACGCTGGTGCGGCGAGCAACGCAACAGTCGGCATCGCCGCGCCCAGCGAGCGGCAACCGACATCGCGAGTCGGGCCGTCCGTGTTGCTGGCGATCGCAATGACCGCGTGCACGATGGCAGCCGTTCATGGCCACACCATCTCGACGCAGGCGGGTGTAGTGCCCGACACGTCGAACGCGGCCCGGCCCGCCTCGGACGATCGCGTCATCCTGATCACCGGCTCGACGAGCGGGCTCGGCCGCGAGGCCGCGCTTCGCCTGGCCGCGCCCGGCACGCACGTCATCGTTCACGGCCGCGACCGCCAGCGCGGCGAAGAGGTCGTGCGCGCCATCGAGGAACGCGGCGGCACGGCACGTCTCTACACTGCTGACCTCGCATCGCTCGATCGTGTACGCGAGCTCGCGGGGGCGGTACTCCGCGACTACGATCGACTCGACGTGCTCATCAACAACGCCGGCATCTGGCTCGACTCGCCGGAGCGGCACCTCAGCGCCGACGGCCACGAGATGCACTTCGCCGTCAACTACCTCTCCGGCTTCCTGCTCACCCACATGCTCCTGCCGCTCCTAACCGGGAGCGCGCCAGCCCGCATCATCAACGTCGCATCCGCCGCGCAGGCGCCTATCGACTTCGATGATGTGATGCTCGAGCACGGCTACAGCGACGGCCGCGGCTATTCACAGAGCAAGCTGGCGCAGGTCATGTTCACGTTCGACCTCGCCGAGGAGCTCGAAGGCACCGGCGTGACCGTCAACGCCCCCCACCCCGCCACGCTCATGGACACGAACATGGTGCTTTCGCGCGGAGCGCCCGTCCGCAGTAGCGTCTCGGAGGGTGCCGACGCCGTGCTCAATCTCGTGACGGCGTCGGATGTCGGGACCGGCCAGTACTTCGACGGCACGCGCCCTGCCCGCGCCAACACCCAAGCATATGACGCGGCCGCGCGTGAACGGCTGCGCTCGCTCAGCCACGCGCTGCTGGATCCCGATCGATAGGGTGAGACGCGACGTGCGCAAAGGGAACGCGAAAATCGTTACCGAGCGATCTTGGCGTACCCTTGGCGAGCTTAGCGCCTTTGCGAGAGAATTCCACACCGGCCCACACATTTCATCGATTCGACCGGTGCCGCCCGTGCGGCGGGTCTATCATCGCCGCTCGTCCGTCACGTGCGAGGGCGATGTGCGCGCTCCGCGGCTTCGCGCAATGCGGTGGCGCCGCATGATTTTGAGCAGGCTGGCGTGGTCGGCGAGGCCGAGGTCCCGAGCGGTGCGCGAGATGTGCCAGTCGTTGCGATGGAGCGCTTCGAGGACGATACGGCGTTCGGCATCGGCGCGCTGTTCCTGGAACGTGCGCGGCTCGGTGTGGCTTGTGCTCGCGGCGGGTACGTGGGCCTCGGCGGCATCGCGGATCTCGGGCGGCACGTGATCGGCGAGGATCATCTCGTCGGGGGCGGCGATGATGAGGCGTTCGATGATGTTGCGCAGCTCGCGCACGTTGTTGCGGCGCCAGTCGTAGGCGCTCAGTGTTTCGAGCGCGGCGGGGTCGAGGCGCTTTTTCTTCATGCCGAAGCGACGGCAGAGCATCGCGAGGAAATGGTCGGCGAGCCCGGGCACGTCCGAGCGGCGCTCGCGGAGCGGCGGCACGCGCAGCACGTGCACGTTGAGGCGGTAGTAGAG
>JBOHRM010000193.1:0-3280 GCA_050732715.1 Longimicrobiales bacterium | reverse complement strand
GCCCCGGCCAAGTCGGCGACCCCGACCACCCGCTGTACGACAATCTGTTCGAGCTGTGGGCGAACGACCGGGTGTTCCCGGCGTTCTACTCGCGCGAAAAGATCGACAGCGTCGCGTTCGAGCGCCTTCAGCTTCAGCCGCGGCGGTAATTGACGCCGCGGCTCAGCGGCGGTGGCCCGGCGCGGGTGCGTCAGTAACCCGGGTTCTGCAACAGCGGCGGGTTCGTGACGTCGATCTCGTTCAACGGGATCGGGAAAAGCCGCTGTGCGGGCCGATCCGTGATCCCGAGCTCGACGAGGGCCCGACCTCGCCGGACCAGATCGGGCCAGCGGTCTCCTTCCATGGCCAGCTCGAGACGCCGTTCGAGGATGACCGCGTCCAGCACTTGATCGGCCGTCATGCCTTCGGCCGAAAGCGGCGTGAGGCCGGCACGCTCGCGGACGGAGTTGAGTGACGCGATCGCGTCGGTCAGCTCACCCTGCCACGCCTGCGCCTCCGCGCGGATGAGCAGCACCTCGGCCAACCGGATCACATGGATGTCCTCGTCTCCGGCGCCGGTCGGCCATTTGCCGCCGAATCTGCGCGGGCCGCTGTACGCGACGTTCCAGCTCAACCGCGTATCGCCCGGTGTATAGAGTCCCTCGAGCGTGGCCGACGGTGCCACCTCCTGGCGGCCGCCCTCGCCACGCGACCGGTAGTAGAACCCGAGCAGACTGAACTCGACCGGTGTGAACGCCACCTTGAAGATGTCTTCCTGGGTCTCCGCGCCGTCGGGTGTGAACAGGTCGCTGTATTCGGGTGCGAGCGTGTAGCCCACCGCGAGCACGGCGTCCGTGGCCGCCTCGGCCTCGGCCCAGTTCTCTCTGTAGAGGTGGACGCGAGCACGGATCGCGTGCACGGCGCCGAGCGACGCGCGCCGCGGAGCCGATTCGTCGGTGATACGCTGTTCGGCGTTGTCCAGGTCGCTCAGAATCTGCGCGTACGTCTCGCCGGTCGTCGCCCGCGCGATCTGCGATGCCTCGGTCACGCTCTTCGGAACCGTCGTCGGAATCGGCACCCCTAGCCCCGCGTCCGCACTGTCCCCCCATAGCTTGACCAGGTTGTGGAACGTCAGCGCGCGCAGGAAGTACGCTTCGCCGAGCATCTGCTCGCGCTCCTCGGCCTCCAGCCCGGGAACGTCGGGGACGCGCTCGATCACGATGTTCGCGCGGCCGACGGCCCGATACAGAGCGTCCCAGATGCCTTCGATCGTGCTGTTGTCCGCGGTCAGCCGGTTGGCATCCGCATCTCCGTACGTGGAGAAGGTGCCCGTGTGCTCCACGTCATCGCTCGGCAGATCGCTGAAAGTCACGAACGCTTCGCTGTAGTAGCTTCCGCCCTGCAGCGCATCGTAGATCCCCGCGACGGCGGCGCGAGCGCCGGTTGCGTCGACGATCGCATTGTCCTCCGTGAGCTCGTTGACGGGGTCGACATCGAGCACATCGTCACACGCCGCAACGACCAGCACGAGCCCGGAGACCATCCATCGAATCTTTCTCATGACCTCGTTCTCCCGCGTCCGTTGATTCTTGCCGCTGCGTCAGAAAGAACCCGTGATACCGAGCATGATCGTGCGCGGGATCGGGTACGCGTAGAAATCGGTCCCCAGCGACGTGACCGAGTCCGAGCCGTTGCTGTTGATGTCCGGTGAGTAGCCGCTGTAGTCGGTCCACGTCTTGACGTTTTGCGCAGACAGGTAGAGGCGCGCATCGCTCATGCCGAACCGCTGGCTGATCGATGCGGGGATGCGGTAGCCGAGCGTGACGTGCTGCAGCCTCAGGTACGAGCCGTCCTCGATGAAGCGGCTGGAGACGACGCGGGCGCCGGAGGCACCATCCCAGCTCGCGCGCGGCTGGTCGGTGATGTCACCCGGCTGCTGCCAACGATCGAGTACGCGGGCGAACTTGTTGTCATAGTAGTATCCGCCATCGTCGGCGAAGATCGCGATAGCGTTGTAGATCTCGTGTCCGCCGGAGAACTGGACGAACGCGCGCAGATCGAAGTTGCGCCAGGTCAATGTGTTCGTGAGACCGCCCCAGTAGTCCGGGTGCGGGCTGCCGAGGATCATGCGATCATCGGCGCCCGGCGAGGTGGTCGTGCCGATGACGTTGCCGTCCGCATCGAGATCGGTGTAGAGCGCATCACCCGTTTCGGGATCGACACCCTCGAAACGAGCGGCGAAGTAAGCTCCGAGTGGTTGCCCGACCTGGACGGCGTTCACACTGCGGATTCCGGTGTTGAACGGCTCATCGCGGTAGAGCCTGGTGACTTCGTTGGTGTTCCACGTGATGTTCGCGTCCGTCGTCCACGTCAGGCCGCCCTCGCCGCGGCGCGGGATGTTGACCGTGTTGATGGTCAGCTCGAATCCGCGATTCTCCATGTTGCCGATGTTCTCGAAGACCGAGGTCTGCCCACTGGTCGAGGTGATCGGCCGGTCGAGCAGCAGGTCCCGGGTCACTTTGTTGTACCAGTCGGCGATGATGCCTACGCGTCCGTTCACCAGGGAGAGGTCGAACCCGGCGTTGATCTCCCGGGTCTGCTCCCACCGCAAGTCGGGGTTGCCGAGACTGGCCTGCGCGAGACCGGGCGTGCCGGCGTAGGCGGCGCGCGTGAACCGGGCGAGGGACTCGAAATCGCCGAGCTCCTGGTTGCCGGTCAGCCCGACGCTCGCGCGCACCTTGACGTCCACGAGTCTAGCCAGCCCGCGGGCGAACGGCTCGTCCGTGAGGCGCCAGCCGGCAGAGAACGCGGGGAACACGCCGTAACGGTTGTTCGAGCCGAACCGCGACGAGCCATCCAACCGCAGCGATCCCGTCAGCAGGTAGCGATCGAAGAGCGTAAGGTTCGCGCGTGAGAACGCCGACACCAGGTTGTGTCCGGTCGGCCGCGCGGAATAGCTGGTGATGGTCGAGGCGTTGCCCGGCCATTGGATCTGCTCGTTGGCGAAACCCTCGCCGAGAAGCTCGTTCGTTTCCTCGCGGTTGTACTCGACGCTCGAACCGCCGACCAGCGTCAGCTGGCTGCTTCCGAACCGCGGGCTCCAGGTCAGAAATCCCTCGAGGAGATAACGGCTGACCGTCGTGTTCGCGACGTTCGACTCACCGCCCGCAGACTGCGCGTAGGTGCCGATGACGCGTGGTGAGCTCCAGGCGAAATCGCGCATACCCAACACGTCCGCTCCCACGCGCGTGTTGAGCTGGAGCGTCTCGGCGAAATTGTAGATCGCCTCGACACTGCCGAG
>JBOHRM010000192.1:0-4113 GCA_050732715.1 Longimicrobiales bacterium | reverse complement strand
CCGCCGATGCGGCGCCCAGCTCGACGGCGAGCTCGGCGCCGCCTGACGGCTCGAGCTCGTCGGCGTGTAGCCGCGGCACGAGCCCGTGCCGCGTGCCGGCCTCGAGGATGCGACGCGTCTGCGCCGCGTCGAACACGCCCGGCTCCATGAACACGTCGCAGAATTCGGCGAGCCGATCCGCCGCCACGGCGGGGATCATCTCGTCGATGATGAGGTCGACGTATGCCCCGCGGCGACCCGAGTATTCGGGCGGGAACTCGTGAGCGCCCATGAACGTGGGCACGAGATCGACGGGCTGCTCCGCGCCGAGCGCGCGGATCACGCGCAGCATCCGGAGCTCGGACTCGGTGTCGAGGCCGTACCCGCTCTTCACCTCGGCCGTCGTCGTGCCCGACTTCAGCATTGTGGCGACGCGTTCACTCGCCAGCGCCAGCAGGTCGGTCTCGGAACGCGCGCGCAGGTCCCTGACCGATGCGAGTATGCCGCCGCCTTCGCGCGCGATCTCCATATACGGCACGCCGCGCGACCGGAGCGCGTACTCGCCCGAACGCCATTTCCCGAAGATCGCGTGCGTGTGCGAGTCGACGAAGCCGGGCGTGAGCACACCGCCCTCGCAGTCGATGCGGCGCGCACTGTCGAACGGTTCGCCGAAGCTCGACGGCGCGCCGATGCCGGCGATGCGGCCGTCCGCGACCGCCACGGCCGCGTCGCGCAGGACCGATGCGGGTGAGGGCGAGTCACAGGTCACGACCTGCGCCGCGTTGATGAACACGAGGCGACTCGTTTTCGAGTCGGTGCGTTCCGAGTCTCGAGTCGCGAGTCCCCTACCCCACCCATGATTCACGGCGCCACTCATGACTCGCCACTCATGACTCGCGACTCATGACTCGCGACTCGGGACTCGGGACTCGTGACTCGGAACGGGCTCGGCGAGGATACGACTCGGCGTGCCCGCCCTCACGAGCGCTTCCAGCGCCCGAATGTCAGGGCCGAGCTCGCGATCCCGCGCCAGCGGGGCGACGCGGCTCCGTACGAGGTCGTAGGCCTCCTCGACGCCACGCCCGGGGCGCAGCGGCTTCAGGAACTCGAGGCCCTGAGCCGCCGCGAGCAGCTCGATCGCGAGGATCGACTCGAGCAGAGCGACGGCCCTATTCGCCTTTAGCGCCGCCGACACCCCCATCGAGACGTGGTCTTCCTTGTTCGCGTCGGTCGGCACGGAATCGATGCTCACGGGCTGCGCGGCAAGGCGCAGCTCCGCCACGAGCGAGGCGGCCACGATCTGCGCGATCATCAGGCCCGAATTCACACCGGGATCCGGCGTGAGGAACGCCGGCAGCCCCGACAGCGCCGGGTCGACCAGCCGCGCGGTCCGGCGCTCGCTGATCGAGCCCAGGTCCGCGCAGATCATCGCCAGCAGGTCCAACACCTGCGCGACCGGCTGGCCGTGAAAGTTGCCGCCGCTCAGGATTCGGCCGTCCTCGAAGATCAGCGGGTTATCCGTGGCGCTGTTCGCCTCGACCTCGAGCACATCACGCACGTACGCCATGCCCTGTCTCGCCGCGCCGTGCACCTGCGGCATGCAGCGCAACGAATACGCGTCCTGCACGCGCGGGTCGTCCCTACGGTGGGATTCGCGGATCTCGGAGTCGCGCAGCAAGCCGCGCAGCCGCCGCGCGCTCTCGCGCTGGCCGCGGTGGGGCCGGACCCGTTGAATCGATTCGTCGAACGCGTCGGGCGTGCCGCGCAGCGCCTCGAGACTCATCGCGCCCGCGACCTCCGCCGTGTCGAGCGCACGCTCGGCCGCGAGCAACGCCAGGACACCGATCCCGGTCATGACCTGCGTGCCGTTGTTCAGCGCCAGGCCTTCCTTCGCCTCGAGCACGATCGGCTCGAGACCGGCCCGCTCGAGCGCGACCCGCCCCGGCACGATCTCGCCCTCGTGCCACGCCGTGCCTTCGCCGATCAGCACCAGCGCGAGGTGCGAGAGTGGCGCCAGGTCTCCCGACGCGCCCACGCTGCCGAGCGACGGCACCACGGGGTGCACGCGCCGGTTCAGCAGCTCGATCAGCAGCTCGATCACGACGGGGCGGACGCCCGAATGGCCGAGCGCGAGCACGTTCGCGCGCAGCAGCACGATCGCCCGAGTCTCGGCCTCGCTCAGCGGGTCGCCGACACCCGCGGCATGGCTCCGGATCAGACTGACCTGAAGCTCGCGGATGCGATCCGGTGCGATCACGACGTCAGCGAGCGCACCAAACCCCGTTGTGATGCCGTAAACCACACGCTGTTCGCGTACCGCCCGCTCGATCACCTCGCGCGACGCCCGCACCCGCGGCAGCGCCGCGTCGGCCAGCCGCACGCGTGGTGACACCGGCCCCGCTACGCTCTCGATGTCCTCGAGGCGCAGCGCGTCGCCCGTCAGCTCGAGAACCATCGCGGCGTCAGGCATCGAGTGGCGCGTCGCGGCCTACGTAGCGTGGGGCGGCGGGCTCAGCGCGCCCGTGGATCGAGCGCGGGTAGATCCCGCTGGTCGTAGTCGAACTTGAGGTCGGGGTTCGCGCGCAGGTGGACGCGGAACTGGAAGGTAAAGTTGCCGTTCTGTGCCTTGTAGAAGTCAAAGCTCGCATCGAAGTCGTGCAGACGCCTGCTCAGTGTGAGCGCATGGTCAGTGAACTGCCCCTCGGTGATAGAATAGCCGGTGTTCCAGCTTACCGACCAATTCACGGTAGGCTGAAATCGGAGGCTCCCGGTGACCATCTGCCTCTCGAGACCGTCGCGCGGCCGGTTCAGCGAATAGTTGATCGACGCGTTCCACGTCCCGACCGGCGTGGTCGGCGGCTGCTCGGCCTCGCGTTGGGGCCCACCGATCAGCTCCTGTCCCCCGCCGCGTGGGTCCATCGGCAGCTCCGCGCCGGGCGCGGCTTCGGGCACGGGCGGCATCGAATCCGCCGCCTCCTCGTCGTCCCCGCCACCGCGGAAGATTCGCGAGATCCACGAATCCGAGTTGAGGTTGAAGCCAAACGCCATCTGGCTCAGGTGTGGCGCGAGTCTGCGCTCGGGCTCGCCGCCGGGCAGCACGATGCCGATCCCGGAGCCGAGCGCATTCGGTTCCGGCCTCTCGAAGAGGTCGTGCGTGACTCGCAGGTCGAAGCCGGGCAGCAGGTCTGAGCGGAGGGTGTTCGACAGCGTCGTCGTGCGGAACCCCTCGCCGTCTTCGCGCGCGCGCACGAAATCGTAGACCAATGCATTCGTGTTGATCGCCAACAGCGTCATCTTCTGCGCCGTTTCGCGACGCCGCGGCCCGCTCGTGCTCGTGCTGGTGTCGGGCGGCTCGAGCAACGCGGGATTCGCGGCGATCGCCGAGTCGGCCATCGCGCGCAACGAGTCCGGCAGCATCAGCCGTTCCGCCTCAGGCAGCAACGCCAGCGAATCCGCCTTCGTCAACGGCAGCTCCGGCCTTTGCAGCCCCGGCCCGCGGCCTTCCTTGAACTTCGCCTCGAACGTCTGGTTGAACTGGATCGAGAGCGTGTTCCGCTCGCTCACTTCCGTCACGCCGAACACGCGGGCCTGGCGCTCATCCACCGAGGGCCTGGGCGAGTACGAGTAGCTGAAGCTCGGCGAGATGTGATGCCGGATCGCCTCGAACGGCCCGAAGCCGGGGAAGAAGCCGAAGAAGTCCGTGTTGAGCGACGCGCCGAAATTCATACGCGTCGGGCCCTGGACCATCGCGCCATCGAGCGTGTCGCGCGCGAAATCGCCGCTCAGGCTCAAGTTCGGCGTGAGCGACGTCGTGGCGATCAGCGGCTGCTGATAGCTGAAGCTGCTGCTCCAGTTCCCCGTGCGGTCTTCTTTGCGCGCGAGGTCGACAACGGTATCCGTCTCGACCGTGCGCGCCTCCGCGACCTCCTGCCGCACCGAGAACCCCTGTGACCACGAGAACCGCCCGAACGAGAACGAGCTGCTGACGCTGCCGTCGAACTCGTTCATGTTCTGCTGCGTCTCTCCGGCGAGCGTCTCATCGATCGTCGCGAGGGCGCGGTTCGCCCGCGCGCTCGCCGACCACGTCACGTTGCTGAACGGCCCACCCTCCCCCGGAAGCGCGGGGAAGAGTGT
>JBOHRM010000191.1:0-2739 GCA_050732715.1 Longimicrobiales bacterium | reverse complement strand
TGGCTCGTCGCGGTGCCGATCGAGGCGGCGTGGACCCACTGGTCCGGCCGGGTCAGGATCAGCCACCGCAGCGCGCACCTCGGCGACGAGATCGTCGCCGCGACCGGCGCCGAGCGCATCGAGTTCGGCGGCGAGGCGATCGACGGGCTCGTCGCGTACGACGTCGATCGATTCGCACGGTTCTACGGCGGCGGCGGCTGGATCTTTCACTCGAACACTGTCCATACGGCCGTCCTCCAGCGCCGGGACACGCTGGACCGGTTCCTCGTCCAACTCGGCGCGGACGGCCAGTGGGACGTCGCCGCCCCGTACTTCCACGCCCTCGCCGGCTTGGACTGGCAGGCCGCACAACGCACCGGTTGGGCTGGCGCACTCTCCGTCGCCGGCGGCATCGGCATAAACATCGGCGGCCGCTCACTCGACTTGAAGCTCCGCTACTTCGACGGCCCCTCGGCGATGGGCCAGTTCTTCGTCACGCCCGAAACGTTCTGGAGCCTCGAGCTCGTCGCCGTCCTCTGAGCCCTCACTCCTGTCGTTCTGTTCCCCTTCACTCGACCGTTATCCGCACGTCTTCCCAATGAACGGCGGCGCGCGGAGCCTGTCGCTCGGGCGCGTCACGACGCAAGGCCAAGACGCGTTCTGATTTCAGGGGCGCGCACACCCGTTCAGCGCCGGTACCGAAGCCGCGCCGCGCCTTGCGCGCCACGGCTGCCTCGCTTGACAACGATTACAGCGGCCCCGTACGATGGCCAATGCGCATGCGGCGGTCCGCCATGCGGCCGCGCGATCAAAATCCGGCCATGTCCGAAATCGTTTCCAGCACGGCGTTGATGCACATACGGAGGCAGTAGCTCGAACCCCAACACCGAGGGAGAGAAGATGAGCAGCGACTTCGGAGACTGGCGAGCCGCGAGTGGCCGACAGCGTCACCCGGTCCGGCAGTCGTGTACTCGATCCTTCCGCCGCGGGCGGCTCCGCATGGCGATGCCGCTCACACTGGCGCTCCTCTTCAGCCTCGTCCTCCCACTTGACCGCTCGTTCGCACAGGAATCGATCACGATAACGGGCACGGTCACCGCGGCGACCGGCGCGGCCCCTATGCAGGCGGTGAACGTGGTCGCCGAAGACGCCGAGGGCGGTGTGGCGGCGAGCGCGCTGACGAACGGCGCGGGGCAATACACGATCGACGTGCCGGGTGATGTGACCACTCTTGCGTTCTCGCTGATCGGGTATGCGACGCAGAGTGTTGAGATCGCGGGGCGCACCGAAATCGACGTCGCCATGGAGACGCAGGCGCTGCTGCTCGATGCCGTCGTCGCCGTCGGGTACGCGACGCAGACGCAGCGGGACGCGACCGGCTCGGTGGCATCGCTTGCGGCGCGGGACTTCAATCGTGGCGTGATCTCGTCACCGGAGCAGCTGCTCCAGGGCCGGATCGCGGGCGTCCAGATCACTACTGCGAGCGGCGAGCCGGGCGCGGGCGCGAACATCCGGATCCGCGGGACGTCGTCGGTTCGAAGCGGGAACCAGCCGCTGGTCGTGGTCGATGGCGTGCCGATAGGCGGGGCCTCCGTCACGCCGGCGGGCCGCAACTTCGGCGCGGGCGATCAGTCTCCGATCAACCCGTTGAGCTTCCTGAATCCCAATGACATCGAGTCGCTCAGCGTGCTTAAGGACGCGTCCGCGGCTGCGATCTACGGCGCGCGGGCGTCCAACGGCGTCATCCTGATCACCACGAAGCGAGGCACGGCGGCGGGCGCTCCGAGCCTCACGGTCTCCTCATCCATGAGCGTCGGCTCACTGCCGAAGAAGATGGACCTGCTCACGGCCGACGAGTACGTGGAGGCCGGGGTAGAGGCCGGCGCCGATGCTTCGGTCATCGACTTCAAGGGGTCGACGGACTGGCAGGACGAGATCTTCAGGAGCGCCGTCTCGCAGAATCACTATGTGAGCTACGGCAGCGGCTCGGAGACCGGCCACTACCGGCTTTCGCTCGGCTATGACGATCAGGAAGGCATTGTCGGCAACTCGTCGCTCGAGCGTTTGACGGCGAGGCTCAATGCGAACCAGACGCTGCTCGACGGGCGGCTGAGCCTGGACCTCAGCCTGACCGGCACGCGGCTGCGTGACGACCACGTGGCCGTGGGCAACACCGCGGGTTTCCAGGGCGACCTGATCGGCGCGGCGCTCCAAGCGAACCCGACGCGCCCGGTTTACGATACGACCGGCGCTTTCCTGCAGTCCTCCGATTTCCGGAACCCGGTCGCGATGCTCGACCTGGTCGACGACAAATCGGAGACGACCCGCGTGCTGGCCAATCTCGCCGCTTCACTCAATCTGACGGACCGCCTGACCTACAAGGTGAACGTCGGATACGACAACTCGGACGCCGTGCGGCGCACCGGCGTCTCGGGGAGACTCGATTTCCCGGACATCAGCGAAAGGAACGGCCGAGCGGTGGTCGAGAACCGCTACATCAACGACGTTCTCGTCGAGAACACGCTGAACTGGCGGGTGCCGGTGGCCGGCGCCAATCAGATCGATGCGCTCGCGGGGTTCTCCTATCAGCGATTCGAGAACCGCGGCGATTGGCTCCAGGCCGAATATTTCGTGACGGATGACATCCCGCGCGTCGACAACATCGGCGGTGTGAACAACGACGACTTCAAGGCGTTCACCGCCGATTCGTACAGAGGCGTCGAGGAGCTGCAGTCCTACTTTGCGCGCGTGAACTACAGC
>JBOHRM010000190.1:0-8894 GCA_050732715.1 Longimicrobiales bacterium | reverse complement strand
CGTCGACGCCGGCCGATGCCGCGGCGGCGGCGAGCGCGGCGCCGAGTCGCCGGTTGTCGATGCGGTGATCTCGTCGCACGAGCACGGCGCCCGTGACCGATTCGCTGAGCGCCGGTTCGAGCGAGCGCGCCCGCTCGGCGTCGAGCCGCTCGACACCGAACGCCGCGCCGCGGCCGAACACCGCATCGAGCGCCGGCCGTTTCGCCTCTTCGAGCGCGACGTATAGCTTGCCGTCGGTGCGGTACTCGAGATCTTCTCCAATGGCGGCTTGCAGCGATTCGGCGAACGCGGCGTAGCGGTCGAGGCTCGCGATCGAAAGCGCCAGGTACGCGTCATCGCGCAGGGACTCGCCGAGCGGCGAGAGCATGCCGGCGGCCGCCCACGTCGACTCGCGGCCCGGCACCCCGCGCTCGAGCAGTGTCACCCGCGCGCCGCGCCGAGCGAGCTCCCATGCCGTCGCACAGCCGATGGCGCCGCCGCCGATCACCACCACGTCGGTCGAGCCGTCAGCCAACCGTGCCGATCCCCTCATCGAGATACTGCCGTGCCAGATCGACGTAATGCCCGGCACTGTCGCGGATCCAGCTCGCCGACTCGCCTTCGAGCGCCTTGCGCACGCGTGCCGGTGCACCCGCGACGAGCGACCGCGGCGGGACGATCATCCGTTCGGGCACCACGCTGAGCGCCGCGACCAACGATTCTTCACCGACGACGGCGTCGTGCAGGATCACGGCGTTCATGCCGATGAGCGCGCCACGCCGGATCTCGCAGCTCTCGAACACCGCACCGTGCCCGATGGTGACCTCATCGCCGACCAACGTCGGCCCGCGCGCGCTCACGTGTAACACGCAGTTGTCCTGGACGCTCGTGCGCGCACCGATCCGAATTCCGTGCTCGGGGTGATCCGCCCGAAGCACCGTACCGAACCAGATGCTCGCGGACTCACCCACCTCCACGTCGCCGATCAACACCGCCGTGGGCGCCACGAAAGCGGTCGGATGAATGCGGGGGGTGCGCCCGGCGAAGGGGATCAGCATCGGTTGATCAGAATGATGAATGAGGGCATGATGAATATCGTGCAAACGCGCGGGCACGCGCTCGGTCGTGGTCACTCCGCATTCATCATTTCACTCGCACGGGTCGGCGGATGGTGCGTGCGAGTTGGCGCGGGCTCGGCGCCCTCGACGTTCCGCCGGACGCGAGCGCGGGTCACTTGCGTCTCCGTCGCTTCGACCACCTCGATCGTGAGGCCCTCCCGCTCGAGCGTCTCGCCCGGCTCGGCCACCCGCCCGAGCTCCTCGAGCAGATATCCGTTCAACGAACGATGCTCGAGCACCGGGAGCAACACGTTGAAATAGTGATTGATCTCGCGCAGGTCCACGTCGCCGCTGGCGAGGATCTCCGTTCGGGAGACGCGGGTGATCGGCTCCTCCGCGACGTCCGTCTCGTCGACGATCTCACCGACCAGCTCCTCGATCACGTCCTCGAGCGTCACCAGACCGTCCGTGCCGCCGTACTCATCGAGCACGATCGCCAGATGGATGTGACGCGCCTGGAAATCCCGCAGCAGCGCCGTGAGCGGCATCGACCCGGGCACGATCAGCGGTTCGCGCGCCAAACCCTCGAGCGTCACGTCACGCTGGCCCGATACGAGCGCTCGGTACGCATCCCGCACGTACAGCACGCCGATCACGTCATCGATCGTCTCGCGGTACACCGGGATGCGCGAGTGGCGAACCGAGCCGAGCTCGGTGGCGATGTCCTTCAACTGGAGCGAGCCCTGCCACGCGAAGATGTCGACGCGTGGCGTCATGATGTCCCAAACTTGGGTTTGATCGAGCCGGAACGTGCGCTCGATCAGCTCGCGCTCGTGCGCTTCAATCGCGCCCTCGCCGTGACCGATCGCCGTCAGATGCCGAATCTCCGTCTCCGTGATCGGATTCTTCGCCGCGTTGCGACGTTCCGGATAGATGCCCGCGAGACGCGACAGCACGAAGAGCAACGGAGACGCCACACGCGTGACGACGAGCAGTGGCGGCGCCAGTGCCAGCGAGAACGCCAGCGCGTGATTCACGGCGAGGCCCATTGGCAGCAGCTCGCCAAAATACAGAATCAGGAGGGAAACGACTCCGATCGCCAACGCCAGACCCAGTAGGCCCCAGTATTGGAACGCGATATACGCCGTGAGCGCACCGGCGGTGACGTCGGCCAGGCCGTCAAGGAAACGGAGCAGGACGAGCACGCGATCCGGCCGCACGCGCAGCTGCGCGAGCGCCGCGGCGCCGCGCCGCCCCTCGTTCGAGAGCGTACGGACGCGCGCTTCACCCGGCGTGAACAGCGCGATCTCCGCGGCCGTGAAGAACGCCGAGCAAATGAGGGCGAACCCGAGCGCGATCCCTATTGCGAGCACCAGATTCCGGACCCGCGAGAGTGTGTGCGCTCGGCCTGAGGACCCTCGCTACTTCGGTCTATGTCCATTTCTGGCTGAGTTGGATCAGCTCTTCGACCAGATCGTGCGCGTTCCGGCCGTCAGCCTCCGCCTGGAAGCTGGTCACCAGCCGGTGCCGCAGCACGGAAGGCGCCATGGCGCGCACGTCCTCGAAGTTCGGTACCCCGCGACCCGACATCGCCGCACGCGCCTTGGCACCCAGGACGAGATACTGCGAGGCCCGCGGACCCGCACCCCAGCTCACGTACCGCCGCACGAGCTCGGGCGCGGCCTCATCATGCGGCCGCGTCGACCGCGCCAGCCGAACCGCATACGACACGAGCGACGGCGGGGCCGGCACCCGACGAACCAAACGCTGAAGCTCCGCCAGCTCGGACGCTCCGAGCACCGTCGACACCTCGGGCTCCTCCGCCCCCGTCGTCTGCATGGCGACCTGCTCCTCCTCCTCCCGCGTCGGATAGCCGATCCGCAGCTCGAGCATGAATCGGTCGAGCTGCGCCTCCGGCAACGGATACGTGCCCTCCTGCTCGATCGGATTCTGCGTCGCCAACACGAAAAACGGACGGTCCAGTGTCATCGTGTCGCCAGCCGCCGTCACCGCCCGCTCCTGCATCGCCTGCAGCAGCGCAGCCTGCGTCTTCGGCGGCGTGCGGTTGATCTCATCCGCGAGCACCACGTTCGCGAAGATCGGGCCCCGCACAAAGCGGAAAAGCCGACGACCCGTCGATCGATCCTCCTCCAGCACCTCCGTACCGGTGATGTCCGACGGCATCAGGTCCGGCGTGAACTGGATCCGGCTGAACCTCAAGTCCAGCGCGCTCGCCAGTGTCGAGATCAGCAACGTCTTCGCCAGACCCGGTACGCCCACGAGCAACACGTGACCATCCGCCAGCAGCGCCGTCAGCAAACCCTCGACGATCCGCTGCTGACCAATCACTCGCCGCCCGATCTCCGACTCCAGCGCGCTACGCGCCGACGTGAGCTGGTCCAACAGCTCGACGTCGCCTCCCTCCCGCTCCTTATCCGCTGCGCGCGCCGCTGCCAGTTCCATGCGTTGCCTGCTCGTCGATAAGTGAGTCTCGGGGCCGCGGCGCCGCCCGGCTCGGCCTGTGCGCACCGCACCCATCGGCCCGCCCGGCCCGCGACCGGGCAGCTCGTACTTCGCATAACGCATGGGCTGCCAAGGGATTATGCTCGCCGGCCGACGGTGGTGCTCGCGCTTCGGAGCGGAGATCGTGCAAGATAGAGGCCCGGTCACGGGCGCGTCAAGGTGGCGCTTGCGAAAAAATTCACAAGCGCCTATGTTAGCGTCGCGGCTCGCGCTTCGCGCTCGGTTTCGGGTTGGCTCGCCCTGCGCGCTCCGGGTTGACGAGTTGCGCGTTGCGGGTTGGCGAGTTGCGCGGGCGTTGCGACGTGCTGTCGGTGAAGGTGGGAGATCGCAACCCGGAGCTCGACAACTCGCCAACCGGATGGAGCGCTCGGGGTGGGGGTCGGGAACTCGCAACCCGCAACTCGACAACTCGCTAACTGGATGAGACGGCACGACCGGCCTTCGGGCGCTGCGGAGGTCTCGAGATATCTGGGCGTCGGGCTGACATGGGCGCTGAGCACGCTGTTGTTCTTGCTGCTCGGTCGAGCGGCAGACGGCTGGCTGGGCAGCGAGCCGATATTGACGCTGATCGGCACGTTCGTGGGTGCGGGCGCGGGATTCTATTACATGTACCATCACTTGGTGATCGAGCCGCGCCGTCGCGAGGCGGAGCGGAAAGCGGAGCGGGAGTCGAGGAAGGGTGGCGGGACCGAGGAGTGAAAGTCGGCGTCGATCGCCGTGGGCGGAGTGGGTGCTGTACGCGGTGACGGCTGTTGTTCTGGCGGCGACGCTTGCGGCAGTGGCGGAGCTGACGCTTCCCGCGGCCGATGTGCGCGGCGTGCGTGTCGCGGCGCTGGTCGCGTGCGTTGCGCAGCTCGCCGCGTTCGCGTTGCTGGTCTTCGCGCGGGCGCGGGCGACTCTTTTTCTTGCCGGCTGGGTCGGCGGTATCCTGCTGCGGTTCGGTGTGGTGGCGGCGGTCGCGGCGTGGGTGACGCAGGACGGCGCGATGCCTGCCGCGGCGACGCTCTTGAGCTTGGCCGGCCTCTTGTTCGTGTTTTTGTTGCTCGAGCCGCTGTTCCTGCGGCGTGAGCTGGCGACGCGATGATCGGAAGATTGATCGGAACGACGATGCTGCAGGCGAGCACAGAGGCCGCCGGCGCCGCGCAGGTCGTGCAGGAGGAGCAAGCCGCGCAGTTCGACATCAAGGAGATGATCCTGCACCATCTGGTGGACTCGAGCAGTTGGGAGACGCCGTTCGGCGTCGTTCAGCTCCCGCAGTTCCCACCGGTGCATTTGGGGCCGATCACGCTCGACTTCTCGATCACGGTCCACGTGCTTTTCATGTTCATCGCCGCGACGCTGGTCGCGCTGTTGTTGATTTTTGCGGCGCGCGCGGCGAAGCGGGAGCACGAGGCGGGTGCCGAGCGGGGTCCGAAGGGAGCGGCGAACGTCATCGAAGCGATCGTCCTGTTCGTGCGTGACGAGATCGCGATGAAGAACATCGGCCACGGCGGAGAGCGCTACGTGCCGTACATCGTGACCGCGTTCTTCTTCATCCTGTTCTGCAACATGCTCGGCCTACTGCCGTGGGGCGCCTCGCCGACGGGCAACATCTCGGTGACGGCCGCGCTCGCGGTGCTGACGTTCATCACAGTCGAGTTCGCGGGCATGCGTGCGCTCGGCGCGAAGGGGTACCTGCACACGATCTTCTATGCGCCGCCGGGCGTTCCCGGCTTTATGAAGCTGCCGATGTATCTGATCATGACGCCGGTCGAATTCCTCGGTAAGCTGGCGAAGCCGTTCGCGCTCGCGATTCGTCTGTTCGCGAACATGACGGCGGGCCACGCGGTCGTACTCGCGCTCACGGGCATGCTCGTTACGGCAGCGTACGCGAACGCGCTCTACGTCGCGCCCGCCCCGATCATCATGGGCGTGGCGATCATGCTGCTCGAGATCTTCGTGGCGCTGTTGCAGGCGTACATTTTCGCGATGCTGTCGGCCGTGTTCATCGGGCTGATCCGGGCGCATTGACACGACCGCGAGCGCGCCCGCGACGTGGCGCGCCTTCGAGCCGGGCGGCTCCGGCCCGCTCGTCGTAACGTAACCGGCCGGATGGCCGGGCAGACCCGCGTGAGGGAAGGGTTCCTCTTGTAGCGGTGGCGCGGTGGATCGGACGGTCGGGGTCGTCCGGGCGCTGCGACGGGGCAGGCGATCGAATCCCCGAACGTGAGTGGAGCGACTGATGGCTCTATCGATACTGGTTGTGCTCCAGGAGGCCGAGCAGGCGGGCGGCCTCGCGACGCTCGGCAAGGCGGTCGGCGCGGGTGTCACGCTGATCGGCGCCGGACTCGGCATCGGCAGGATCGGCGGTGCGATGACCGAGAGCATGGCGAGACAACCGGAGATCGCGGGTAGCATCCAGACCGCGGCGATCATTCTGGCGGCGCTGATCGAGGGCGCGGCGTTGTTCGCGCTGGTGATCGCGCTATTGGTCTGAAGCGGGGGTCGGGGCGGGCGCCACAACGGCTCGCCCCGATTCACATGGAGAGACTCGAATGAATTTGCTCGTGACCGTGTTCCAGCACGCCGAGGAAGCCGGCGAAACGCCCGGCATCTTCGATCTGAGCCTGACCGTGTCATTCTGGACGGTCGTCATCTTCTTGGTGCTGCTCGGCGTGCTGTTGAAATATGCGTTCCCGCCGATTCTCGGGTACGCGGAAGCGCGCGAGAAGCGCATCCAGGCGAACCTCGATGAAGCGAAGCAGTCGAGGGCGGAGGCCGAGCGTCTGCTCGAGCAGCAACGTGCCGAGCTGGTCGAGGCGCGGCGCGAATCGAAGGATATCCTGGCGGAGGCGAGACAGGCCGGCGAGCGGTTGCGCCACGACCTGCTCGAGCGGGCCCGCGCGGAGCAGGACGCGCTGCTCGCGCGGGCGAGGCAGGACATCGAGCGGGAGCGGCAGCGCGCGATCGAGGCCGTTCGGCGCGAGGCCGTGGAGCTTGCGCTCGCGGCGGCGTCGCGGCTGCTGGACCAGCGGCTGACGGCGGAGGAGGATCGCAAGGTCGTAACGGATTACCTCGGCCGGGTCGAGCCGCAAGGCGAGGCCGCGGGAGTGGCTTGAGCGGTTCCGAGTTCCGAGTTCCGAGTTGCTGAGATCGAGAGACGGCATTGGTGAACTGACGTGACGGAGTCATCGACGATCGGCCGCAGCTACGCGGAAGCGCTATTCGCGCTGGGCCAGAAGACCGGCGAGGACGAGGCATACGCGCGGGCGTTCGAGACGTTGATCGCGTTGCTCGAATCGGACCCGCGCGTGCGCGATTTCCTCGGCTCGCCGAAGATCGATGTGGCGGCGAAGAAGGACGTGCTCGTGCGCGCGTTCGAGAATCGCGTGCCGCGGCTGTTCTTGAACTTTCTGCTCGTCGTGCTGGACAAGAGGCGGCAGCGGTTCGTGCCGGAGATCTCGCGCGAGTACCGGCGTCTGGTCGACGAGCGGCTCGGCCGGCTGCACGTTCAGGTCACGCTCGCGCACGAGCCGGACGAGCGGATGGAGCGTGAGATCGCGGCCGAGCTGGGCCGCATCTTCGGCAAGCGCGTCATCGCACACGTACACGTGGATCCGAAGATCCTGGGCGGCATCGTCGTCCGCTCGGGAGACCGCGTATTGGACGGGTCGCTGCGGCGGCGGCTGCTGTCGCTGCGGCACCGGCTGCTGGAGACCGCGTTGCCGGCAACCGTCACCGCATAGACACGAGAAGAACCGCCGCGATCGCAGTCGCGGCAGGACAGGTGAAACGATGTCGACTACAGAGGCTCAGTTACGGGCGAGCGAGATCAAGGACGTGCTGCTCCGTCAGATCGAGCAGTACGAGGAAGAGCTGAAGGTCGAGGAAGTCGGCGAGGTCCTCGAGGTGAAGGACGGCATCGCACGCATCTACGGCCTGACGCGCGCGATGGCGAGCGAGATGCTCGAGATCACGTCATCGCAGACGGGTGAACCCATCACCGCGCTCGCTCTGAACCTCGAGGAAGACAACATCGGCGCCGTGGTCATGGGCGATTGGACGGCGTTGCAGGAAGGCGATGCCGTCCGCCGCACCGGCCGGGTGCTCGACATCGGCGTCGGCGATGGCTACCTCGGCCGCATCGTCGATCCTCTCGGCCAGCCGATCGACGGGCAGGGCGAGATTCGCACCGAGGAGCGCCGTTTCATCGACATCGTCGCGCCGGGCATTGTGCTGAGGCAGCCGGTGAAGGAGCCGCTGCAGACGGGTCTCAAGGCGATCGACTCGATGATCCCGATCGGCCGGGGCCAGCGCGAGCTGATCATCGGTGACCGCGGCACCGGCAAGACCGCGGTCGCCGTCGACACGATCATCAACCAGCGTGGCACGGGCGTGATCTGCGTGTACTGCGCGATCGGTCAGCGCGCGGGCAAGGTGGCGAGCGTGGTCGAGGTCCTGCGTGAGCACCAAGCGATGGATTACACGATCATTGTTGCGGCGAACGCCTCGGACCCCGCGCCGATGCAGTACATCGCGCCGTACGCCGCGTGTGCGCTCGCCGAGTACTTCATGTGGCAGGGCAAGCACACGCTGGTGATCTACGATGACCTGTCGAAGCACGCGCAGGCGTACCGCCAGATCTCGCTGGTGCTGCGCCGTCCGCCGGGTCGCGAGGCATACCCTGGTGACGTCTTTTACCTGCACTCGCGCCTGCTCGAGCGCGCGGCGAAGCTGAGCGACGAGCTCGGCGGTGGATCGCTCACCGCGTTGCCGGTCATCGAGACGCAGGCTGGTGACGTGTCGGCGTACATCCCGACGAACGTGATCTCGATCACGGACGGTCAGATCTTCCTCGAGTCGGACTTGTTCTACTCGGGCGTGCGGCCGGCCGTGAACGTCGGCATCTCGGTGTCGCGTGTGGGCGGCGCCGCGCAGATCAAGGCGATGAAGCAGGTCGCGGGACGGCTGCGTCTCGAGCTCGCGCAATACCGCGAGCTGGAGGCGTTCGCGCAGTTCGGTTCGGATCTCGACGCCGCGACGCAGAAGCAGCTCGCGCGCGGCGAACGGCTGGTCGAGATCCTGAAGCAGCCGCAGTACGCGCCGGTCCCGGTCGAGCAGCAGGTCATGATCATCTACGCGGCCACGAACGGCCACCTCGATGACATCCCCGCCGATCGGGTTCGCGCGTTCGAACACGGCTTCCACGAGTACGTGCGTGCGCAGAGGCCGGACATCGGCGAAGCGATCCGATCGAGCGGCAAGCTCGAGGACACTACCGCGGAGCAGCTCGCGGAGGCGATCCGCTCGTACAAGGAGATCTTCTCGGCGGATGAGGGTGCCGCGGCGGGGGAG
>JBOHRM010000189.1:0-1774 GCA_050732715.1 Longimicrobiales bacterium | reverse complement strand
GTCGTCGCGCCTTGCCCTGCGGGCGCCCCGCCGCTCTCGATGCTCAACTCACTTCGGCCACGGATCACTAGCGTGAGTCGATCGACGCCTGTACGATGAGGATGATCGGCTGCCCTTCCTGGCCGGTGGCCGTGCCCACGACCATCGTCTGCCCGTCGCGGACGTTGATCGTAGTATCGAGAGGGCGGCGGCTGCTGCCCTGCCATAGCATGACTCCGAGACGTGCTGTGCGGTTGGTCGCGCTTTGTCTCACCTCGAAGACGTTGGCGTGAATCGTGTAAGCGTCCCCGATCAGGGCCTGCCGCAGCTCGGTGTCCTCGACCGCGTGGACCACGGCCTCGGCGACGCGGCGGTAGCCGTCGAACCGCAGCACCTCGCGCAACGCAGCTTCCACGTCCGCTAGCGCCGGATCGGTCGCCGCGCCGGGTGCAACTTCGAGCACCTGGAAGTGCAGTCGGACGCTCGGTGATGGCCGGTCGATCTCGCGGAGCACCTCCGCGATGCGATCGAGGTTCTCGCGGCGCTCACGCACCGTTATCGCTCCATAATCGGGATCGAATGTGATCTCGCCCGCTCCACCCGCGCTAGTGCCTCGTCCGCACCTCGGCGGGGCCGGCTTCCATCCATGGCGCGAGCCAGCACATGCGGCGGCGGGCCGTTCTACAGTCCATCAGCATCCGTCCTCCAATATTCGGGGCGACTCCGCCAGAATCCGTTGCCTGAGCTTGCGCCTCGCCTTGAAGAGATGGCCCCGCACCGTAACAGGTTTCATGTCCAACATCTCCGCGATCTCGGCATGCGAGAAGCTTTGGAGCTCGGCTAGATCGAACACGACGCGTTGGCGCTCCGGCAGCTCACGCAGGAGGTGCGTAAGCAGCAGCTGGCGAGGTCGCGGGACCAGATGCTTTCCAGCGGATCGGCCGCTGCGTCACTCGTCGGCGCGGCGCGCGTGACCAGCTCACGTAGACGGCGGCCCCACCGTTCGCTGCGCCGGCGCCGGTCCGCCACGGCGTTGCGCGTGATGCGGAACAACCACGTGCTGAACCGTGAGTGGCCGGCAAAGTCGGGCCGGCGCGCCGACAGCACGCCGTTCGCGGTGGCCGATGGCAGCATGCGCGCGGTAGCGACGCCGCCGCGCCCATAGCTCGGCGCTGTATCCGCGGCCGGCCCACGGCGGCCAGGCGATGGGCGTCGCGCACTTCGCGCACACAGCCAGTTGGGCCGCGAACGCACGTGCACCGTATCCCGGGCTCTGCGTGCAGGACCAGCGCGACGTCGATGATGCGCACATCCAGCACGTCCGGCGCAAGCGACGCGAAGAGCGAGGCAAAGACTAGGAGAAGACCGTCAGAATCGTCCGGATGTACGAAGCCCGTTCGCGCGCGCCGGCCGTTCCACGAGCGCGCACCGAAGGCGAAACCCGGATCGCTCGCGCGACCGCCGTCGACCGAACGCGACGGGTCGTGCGACGCTCACCCTGATTCCGCCGCCATCTTCTGCCGCGGACTCAGCCGTCGTACCGCCGCCGCCTCGGTTGGACTGGCCGGGCCACGCTCGGCCGGATGTCGCCGCGCGCGCTCGGCGATGTAATAGCTGCCGATCACGAACGCCGCCGCGCCGAGCTGGCCGACCAGAGTCTGCCAAGTCGGGAACACGCCGAACCAGAGTCCCACCCAGTACGGGAACTGGAGGTCGGTCAAGGGTGTGACGGGCATCCACCGCACGGATTGCATGATATGGATGGTGCTTCCCACCATCGCGACGAGAACCGCGC
>JBOHRM010000188.1:0-4729 GCA_050732715.1 Longimicrobiales bacterium | reverse complement strand
CCTTTCTACTCGACGGTCTCGGCCTTCGAGGTGCGAGACTTTTTGGTCGACGGTGAGCGAGCGTGCGTCTTGACGCGCTACGCGGTGCAGCCGCCGGCCGGGGCCGCGGCATTTCAAAGCGATGTGGCCGAGATATTCTCCGTCCGGGACGGGAAGATCAGCTCGTTTTCGATATACTTCGACCCTTCGCCGTTTCCCCAATAACAGGAATAGCGGCGTAGACAGAGACCGACTGATGTGTCGCGGAGTCCAACGGGTCACGATGTAGGGATTCCTCACCATCCCCGTTCAACGCCGTGCTTGCGTTGAGTTCCGGTTCCTTGTAGCAGGAGCTGGAAGGGTGTAACATGCGATCATGAGCCAGGTTCATGCGCTTCCGTTCACGTTGAGCCGCAGTGATCAGATCGTCGGCAGGGAGGTGATCTCGACGACGGAGCGCGTTCCTGGCCTGCTACTACTCGACGATGAACGCCGGGTGATTCAGTGGCGTGTGTCCCGTGCGACGCAGCGGGTGGGCGCAGAGATTCGAACGGATCGCGAGCTGGAGCCCGTCCGCGAGGTCGCAATCCCACTCAGCGCCATGGCCGGTGCGAGGGTTCGTAGGGCGTTGTGGCACCAAAGCCTCGTCCTGACCAGCGCCGATCTAAGGGCGTTCGAGGAGGTTGCGGGGAGTGCGGGCATCGGGATGCCACATCCCGCCGAGCTCATCTTGAAGGTCAGGCGCCGAGAGGTCCGCGCGGCGCGAGATTTTGCGGGTGAGCTGGAGCTGGCCATCGCCGACCGCACACTGCGCGCCGCGGAGGAGGCGTCGCGCCTGCCGCGTTGACTGACCGGGGGCGCGACCGACGCTGGCTCCCGGCCACGCGCCCATGGACATTTCCCTACGTCGTGTCCCCCCGTGTGAGGCATGGCCCTTGCCGTTCGCCCGCCTCATCGGAACGGGCCCCACGGGAATGCATGGCGAATGGTTCGCCGTTGTGGAGTGGGTGGGATTGCCGAGCGAACCGTTGCTGAATTGAGAGCATGGCCCTCGAGACGCTGACCGTGCAATGCTGCGTCGTGGGCGGCGGGCCGGCCGGCGTGATGTTGGGCTACTTGTTAGCGCGCGCCGGCGTCGACGTTGTCGTGCTCGAGAAGCACGATGACTTCTTCCGCGACTTCCGTGGCGACACGATTCATCCTTCGACGCTCGAGCTCATGCGCGAGCTGGGCGTGCTCGAGGCTTTCCTGAGGCTGCCGCATCAGCATGCGACGACCGTTGGCGTCCGCTTCGGGGAGTTCGAGGCGACGGTCGCCGATTTCACGCATCTGCCGACGCACTGCAAGTTCCTCGCGCTGATGCCGCAATGGGATTTCCTCGACTTCCTGGCCAGGTTGGGAACCCGCTATCGCACGTTCGCGCTGCGGATGGGGACGGAAGCGACCGGGATCATCGAGGACGACGGCAGAGTCGCCGGCGTCAGGGCGGAGACGGCGGGCGGGCCGCTCGAGATCCGCGCGGATCTCGTGGGGGCGGCCGACGGCCGGCATTCGACGATACGCAAGGCAGCAGGCTTCGAGGTCGACGTGCTCGGCGCGCCGATGGACGTGCTGTGGTTCCGCCTGCCGCGCGAGCCGGCCGATCCTCGGAGGTTGACGTTCTTCATTGCGTCAGGCTGTCTTCTCATCATGATCGACCGCGGCGACTACTGGCAGATGGGCTACGTGATTCCGAAAGACGGCCTCGAAGCGCTAAAAGCGGCGGGCATGGAGTTGTTCTGCCGGGCTCTCACCCACACGGCGCCGTTCCTCGGCGCGCGGACGGCAGCGTTGAGGAGCTGGGATGAGGTGAAGCTGTTGTCCGTGCGCGTGGACCGCCTGCGGCGATGGTTTCGGCCGGGCCTGCTGTGTATCGGCGACGCCGCGCACGCGATGTCACCCGTAGGCGGCGTCGGCGTGAACCTCGCCGTACAGGATGCGGTAGCGACGGCCAATATCCTCGCCGATGCCCTAAAGCACGGCGGAGCGACCCCGAATCACCTCGCAGCAGTCCAGCGTCGCCGCGCGTTCCCCGCCCGGGTCACGCAGAAGGTGCAGGTCGCGATTCAAGACACGATCATCGGCCCGCTCCTGGCCAGCACGGGTCCGCTGAAGCCGCCGCTGGCGATCCGCCTCTTGCACCGTATCCCGCTCCTGCAAAGGCTTCCGGCACGTTTCATCGGCATCGGCGCCCGACCGGAGCATGTCACGGGCGCCGAAGACGCGGCCGCGCGCGTCACGTCCTGAACGATTCTATCCGATCCGTCCAGAAACCACGTCATTGCCCCGCGATCCGGATCAGCTCACTGATCCGGGCGAGGTGGTGGTCATCGTGTTCGGCGATGAAGAAGGCGTGGTCGACGGGGCGCATCGGCATGTCCAGTCGTGGATGCAGTGCGGTCCTGCGCTGAACCGTCGAATCGAGCGTTTCGAGCCGGCCGACCAATCTGGTGCGCGCGGCGCGGAACGCCGTGAGGATCTCGTCGATCGGCCGCGCGTTGTAGTTCGCGTCGTGGGTCGCGCGGTTCGTGAGGTCGGCAGCGCGCAGCCGTTCGTGCGCCGCCACGAAATCCTCGAGGCGGCCGAGCCAGAGCGCCTCGAGCTCGAGCATGTGCCCGGCGTTCTCCTGGATCGACCAGCGCTCGGCGTCGCGGCGTGTCAGCGTCGCGGGCGCCAAACTCGACACACGTTCCGCGAGACGCGCCGGCGTGCCACGCAATCGTTCGATGACGTTCGGGAGGATCCAGAGCGGTGCGTCGTGCGGAAACTCGCGATCGAACCACGCCAGACCGCGGGCGACGTCGGTGATCGTCGTACTTCCTGAATCCATTGTTCGTCTCCGATCTCACGGTGTGCGGTTCATACGGCCTATCCCGGCAGCACCCTCGCGGCAGGCCTCGGTGCAGGCTGTCCAGCTCGCTCCGGATTCGCAAGTCGGTGACTCGAACGAAGACCGTTGTCAATACAAGCGAGTGTAACGAACAGCGCACATAGGGTTCACGATCCGGTTATCAAGGAGCGAGTCACACGGATTTCGGCCTCGCGCTCGGTGCCACACTCGGCACGGACCGCTATTATGGTGGGTTCACGCTCACGCTCAGCACTGCGGACGGGAACGATACGGTCTTCGGGATCAGCATGGGCTTCATCCTCGGCCAGTAGAAATCTAAGCGGCGTTCGGGCGGAGGTGTCGCCGAACTCGCTAGGCTCGATCATCGCATTCCGGTTTTGACGACGAAATGACGAGCAGACGTGATTTCGTGAAACGGTCGCTGCTTGCGGGCGGCGCGCTCGGCTTCGGTGGCGAAGCGATCCTCGGCAACATCGGCCTGGCGGCGCACGCGCGCAATGTGCGGCCGGCGCAGGCGATGCGCATCCTCATCCTCGGCGGCACGGGCTTCACGGGGCCGCATCAGGTGCGCTACGCGGTGTCGCGCGGCCACCAGGTCACGGTCTTCAACCGCGGCCGGCGTCAGGCCGAGCTACCGGACGGCGTCGAGCAGCTCCGCGGCGATCGGAACACCGGTGACCTGACGTCCCTCGAAGGCCGATCGTGGGACGTCGTCATCGACAACCCGACGACGCTGCCGTTCTGGGTGCGCGATGCCGGGCGCGTGCTCGAGAACGCCACTGAACACTACATCTTCATCTCGACGATCTCCGTATACGCTGATGCCAGTCAACCCGGCCGTGACGAGGACACGCCGCTCCTACAGTACGAAGGCGAGAATGCGCTCGCGGAGACGCAGGAAACGATGCGCGCCGAAGCCGGAGGCCAGCTCTACGGTCCGCTGAAGGCGGTATCCGAGAGAGAAGCGGAGAGATGGTTCCCGGGCAAGACGACGGTGATCCGGCCAGGGCTGATTGTCGGGCCGGGCGACGAGTCTGGCCGTTTCACGTATTGGCCGGTCCGGATTCATCGAGGCGGCGAAGTCCTCGCGCCGAATTCGCCGGCGGACGCGGTCCAGATCATCGATGCCCGTGACCTCGCCGAATGGACGATTCGCATGGCCGAGACGAAGACCACGGGGATATTCAATGCGACGGGTCCCGCGACGCCACTGACGATCGGCGGTATGCTCGATGGCATCGAGTCTGCGCTCGGCTCCGATGCGACGTTCACGTGGGTCCCGGCGTCGTTTCTCGAAGAGCACGAAGTCCGGGGCTGGAGTCACCTACCCGTTTGGGTCCCGCCCCAAGACGACAACGCCGGTTTCGCCCGAGTCGGCATCCGGCGCGCGCTCGATGCGGGATTGACGTTCCGCCCGCTCGCCGAGACGGCCGCGGCTACGCTCGCGTGGGTTCAGAGCCAACCGGAAGAACGCCGCGCGGAGCTACTCGGTGCGAGCCTCACGGCCGAGCGAGAGCAGGAGCTCCTCCGCGCCTGGCACGAAGTGAGCGGCGGTTAGACTCGAGTGCCCCGAGTTCCCTGTAAGACGCCGGGAGCGGCCCGAGCCGCCCGGCGGGCTCAGCCGGGTCCTCCTACGGTCTGCCTGTCCAGTATCAGCTTTGACTCTGGAACAGACCGATCACATTGCCCTCGGTGTCGGCGACGCGCGCGTAGGCGCCCATCCCGGGGATCGGCGTGTTCGGCGTGACGACGTTCCCGCCCGCGGCTCGGACCTTCTCGACGGCCGCATCGATCGATTGCACGTTGACGTAGATCGTGGGGTTCGGCGCTTCATCCGGGCGCTGGAAGAGGCCACCGTTG
>JBOHRM010000187.1:0-2126 GCA_050732715.1 Longimicrobiales bacterium | reverse complement strand
ATTCTCAGACGAGCGATATGCCAGTTCATTCGTCCCGTAGTACCCGTGGGATCGCGGGTCTCGGCGCGCACAGCCGCATTCACACCGACAAGATCCTCCGGCTGTCCTTGGACCTGCCGGCTCGTCGATGAGCCAAACATCACGACGTCGGAGAAGCGAAACGCGTAGCACGAACGAAAGGCCGCCGGGAGGTGGCGGCGATTCCGCTCCGTGCAGGTGCTGTCCACGTGAGCACGGAGACGGCAAGGGAACAGCGATCGTGATCTATCTCGACAGTATCGGAGTCCGCGGTTAACGCGTCGTGTTGATCAACCACCACGCCGACCACAAGGGTAGCACCGACGGAGTGCATGCCCGGAAGCTCGCATCGTTCACTCGCACGACGACGAACAGCGCTGCGCCCAGCGCTGTCGTCACGTTGGACAATCCCGGCGTCTGGATCCTGGGCACGCCGCACGACGACGACCGCCACGACGGCATGGGCGACCCCTGTATGACACTGCGATGCAGCTGGATGTCCGGGCTGGTGCGCCGCTTCGCGGTCGCCCGTACTTCCCTCATCCTACTCGCATTCATCCTGCCGGCGGCGCGCACTGCGGCGTCGTCCCCTACTACGAATGATTCGACCGACGCGAAGCCAGCAGCCATGCAGACGCGCTTATACTTCGGCATGTGGAGCACGCACCTGCGCGACCTGAACCACGGGATGGCGTCGAACTCGATGGTCGGATTCGCGTTCCGCGGCTTCTACGGCGCGACGTTCATCAATTCCTTCGGCGATCGCGCCGTCGCGGGCGGCCTCCAGCGTAGCTTCTCGCCGCCGCGCGTGGGCAACATCACGACGTGGCTCGGGTACCGTGTCGGGCTGATCACGGGTTACGACGAGCGACTCTTCGGCATCGGCGACAAGCTGCCCGTCGTGCCCTTTGCACAGTTCACCGCGGGCATAGATGTCCGAAACTTCGGCATCGAGCTCGGCTATGCCGGCGTTGTCGCTTCCGTCATGATGAGCTATCGGTTCTGACGGCGTCATCGTCGGCGGACCTGGACGACTCGACCGCTGCGCGCCGAGCGCTGCCACCGCGGTCATACCGAGGCCGAGGAGCGACACTGTGAGCGCCGGATCCCGCGGACGCTCGTTTCCAGGGCGGGGTCGAGTCACTCCTGCGGCGCATGCGAGTGGCCGATCGGGAGGTGCGCGTGTTCCTTCATGAATGAGGGTCCCGTAGCCGAACGCCGAGATCCTCTCAAGCCGACACTTCTTCGAGCACGTGTGGCGGCTCCGCGAACGAGATCGCCTCTTCGACAGGCGCGCTGGGCGCCTCGCGATCGCCCCACAGCCAGTACAGCGCGGGCAGCACGACCATGTTGAGCGCGACGGAGGACAGCAGTCCGCCGAGCACGACGATAGCGAGCGGCGTCTGGATTTCGTTGCCGGGCTCTCCGCCGCCGAGCGCCAGCGGCAGCAGCGCGAGTCCAGCCACGAGCGCGGTCATGAGGATGGGGCTGAGTCGCTCGAGTGACCCGCGCACCACGGCCTCCCGCCGCGGCACGCCTTCGGCCAGCAAGTGGCGGTAATGGGCGATCAGCAGGATGCCGTTGCGCGTGGCGATACCGAACAGCGTGACGAAGCCGACGAGCGACGCGATGCTGACCACGCCGCCTGTCAGAACCACGGCGAAGACCCCGCCGATGAGCGCGAGCGGCAGGTTCGCCATGATGAGCGCCGAGATGCGCGCGGAGCGGAACTCGCCGTAGAGAATTAGGAAGATGAGTGCGACCGAGACGAGCGAGAGCAGCGTGATCCGTCGCGTCGCCTCCTGCTGGCTCTCGAACTGGCCGCCGTACTCGATGTGATAATCTCCGGGCAGCGTGACCTGCTCGGCGATGCGAGCGCGCACGTCCGCGATCGTGCTGCCGAGATCGCGGCCCGCCACGTTCGCCTGCACGACGATCTTGCGCTGCACGTTCTCGCGCGAGACGGTGTTGGGCCCCCGCGCGATCTCGACGCGAGCGATCTCCGGCAGCGGCACGCGCACGCCGGTCGGCGTGTCGAACATGGCGCGCCGGATGGCGTCCGGGTCCGTCCGCAGCTCAGACGGGAACCGCACGGCGAGGTCGTAGCT
>JBOHRM010000186.1:0-2695 GCA_050732715.1 Longimicrobiales bacterium | reverse complement strand
GCATTGAGCTCTCGTACGTCGTCGATGCCCGGTTCGGACATCGATGATTCCGTGTGCCAGGCCTCGCGACTCGCCTGGTCCTTGAGGTCGGGCTCCCACACCATCACAAGCCGATCAGGCTCGACGTACGGCAGCGGTCGCAGCAGAACGCCGTTCACCACGCTGAAGATCGCCGTGTTCGCGCCGATGCCCAGCGCGAGCGTGATCACCGCGATCGCCGTGAAGCCCGGCCGCCGGGCGAGCGAGCGAAGTGCGAAGCGAAGATCGAGTTTGAGGTGATCCATGCCGTTGCTCCCCGGGGCGTTGTCCATTCGTTGATGGCGGAGCGCGTGGACCCATTCGGCGGGGGCGCTCGTGAAGACGTCCACGACCGCGATCAGCCAGATCCAGGCGCGGCCCGCGGCCCCGCCGGCGTCGCGCAGCCGCTCGACCAGCACCGCCTCGAGCTCCGGGCCGAAGTCCCGCCGGAAGCGCGGCGGCAGGAGGAGAAGAACGAGACGGTAGAACAGTGGCGCCTTCAAAGACACGCTCACACCTCCCGCAGGACCCGCTTGGCGTCCGTCACCAGCGCGTCGAGGCGCCGCGCCTCCGCGACCGCGATCCGCCGCCCTAGATTCGTGAGCGCGTAGGTGCGTCGCTGCCGCTCGTCATCGGGCGCGCCTTCGGGCGCGTCCACCTCCTCGACCAGCCCCCGAGCACACATGTCACGGAGCCGCCGGTACAGGTTCGCCGGGAGCACCCGCTTCCAGGAGCCGTCCCGCTCCTCGATGACCCTGATGATCGGGTATCCGTGCGCCGGCCCCTCGGCGAGCACGAGCAGGATCCTCAGCTCGAAGGGGTGCAGCGGGAGAAAGTCATCCGGCTCATGATCCGATGGCATGGGCACCTCCGGCGTCGCTCCGTTCCTCGACAAGTGCTCGATGGTATCCTGCCGATAGTATCACTTGGACAGTGTAGTGGCAAGCCGCCCCGCTGCGAGCCGGCCGCCTTGCACTTCGGCGCGGAACCAGCAGCTCCGCGGTCGCGCCCGAGCCGGCGCGAGCGAAGTAAACTCCACATTCGATGTCGCCCAAACAACGCGTGGCGAGTTCACCCCCGTATGCGGTGTCAAGAGCACATTCTGTTTTCCGGCGCTGAACCAATGGCGAGTTCACTGCGATATGCGGGGTGAACTCAGCATTGTTTGTGAACGGGAAAGCGGCTGGGAAGTTGACCGCATGGCTGAAGGGGCCAACGCTCTTGCCATTGGCGCGCCCGTGCGCATATCTTAGAAGTGAGATAACTGCCGGAGCCGGACGGCCGGCCGCGGCGTTTCGGCGAACCGACTCACGAACCCGCAAGTCAAGGAGACAGGGAGACAGCAATGCTCACACAAGCCACCGGAGTTGCATCGACGACGGACCGTACGACGTGGACGATCGATCCGCAGCACGCACACGCGGAGTTCGCGGTGCGGCATCTGATGATCTCGACGGTGAAGGGCCGGTTCGCGGAGGTCAGCGGAACGGTTCAGGCGGATGAAGCCGATCCCACGCGGTCCTCGGTGGAGATCGAGATCGAGGCGGCGAGCATCGACACGCGCGTCGAGCAGCGGGATCAGCACCTGCGCTCGGCGGACTTCCTCGATGTCGAGAACCATCCGAAGATCACGTTCCGGAGCCGTCGCATCGAACCGGCTGGAGACGAGCGCTACCGTGGTCGGCGATCTGACGATCCGCGGCACGACGCACGAGGTCACGCTCGATGTCCGTGAGGAGGGACGTGGCAAAGACCCGTGGGGCGGCGAGCGGGTGGGTTTCAGCGTCGACGGCCGGCTCAACCGCGGCGATTACGGTCTGAAGTGGAACCAGGCGCTCGAGACCGGCGGCGTGGTGGTGGGCGAGGAGGTGAAACTGCACGTCGACGCAGAGTTCGTGAAGCAGTCGTAGCGCCAGGCGTGCCGTGCTGTCGGCGCGCGTTCTCCGAATAACTGAGAGCGAATCGAGCCACGTGGTTGCCGGCCGTGCGTGGTGGTAGATTCACCGTCATGTCGGAGACCGCACAGACGGAGCAACGGGCGAAGCGAATCCGGTTGACGCAGCTCTCGCACGGCGCGGGTTGAGCTTGCAAGCTCGGCTCGGCCGAGTTGACGCAGGTTCTGCGTCGCCTGATTCCTTCCGATAATGACGCCGTGCTGGTGGACGCCGGGTCGATGGACGATGCGGCGGTTTACCGGCTCGATGGGGATCGTGCGCTCGTAGCGACGGTCGACTTCTTCACGCCGATCGTCGATGACCCGTACGATTTCGGGCGTATCGCCGCGGCGAACGCGCTGTCGGACGTGTACGCGATGGGCGGGCGTCCGCTGTTCGCGCTGAACCTGGTCGGCTTCCCGCGCAAGCTCTTAGGGGAGGGCCTGCTCGAGGAGATCGTGCGCGGCGGCGGCGAGCTCGCGCGCGAGGCCGGCGTGGTGATCATTGGCGGCCACTCGGTCGATGACGCCGAGCCGAAGTACGGGCTCGCGGTGATCGGCACCATCGAGCCCGACCGTGTCGTCCGCAACTCGACGGCACGTGCGGGCGACGTCCTCGTCCTCACGAAGCCGATCGGCACCGGCGTGATCGCGACGGCGATCAAGAAGGAGGCGGCGCCGGAGGCCGCGGTCGGCGCGGCCATCGCGAGCATGACCACGTTGAACGCCGGCGCATCGCGTGCG
>JBOHRM010000185.1:0-2205 GCA_050732715.1 Longimicrobiales bacterium | reverse complement strand
GCCCAGCACATTCTTGAGTGCGCCGAAGAGCAGAGCGTCTCGCCTGTCGAGCGCCTTGGCGCGTGCGATCTCGCAGGCGCATCGAGCGTGAATGTCCCGTCCCCACGCGTACGCATCCCCGTACGGCGGTGATCCTATACGCGGGTAGTGATTGCGATGCAGGTGGTCATGCGCGTTGATGAGACCGGGGTGAAACCAACCGCGTCCCACGTGGACCGTCCGGTGGGCCGCCGTGTCGGGATCGATGATCTGGCCGCCAGCCATCACGACCGCATCACCAGCGCTGTTTTCGAGGCGAACGATCATACGAGATATGCGAGCGCGAGCACCAATGGAAGGCCGCGCTGCTGTTCGTACGCATCGAGCTTGCCGGCGGCAGCATAGAACGGACGCACTGCCCGGCCGACCGCCGGCTCGCGGCGCTCTACGAGCCTGAGCCCGACGGTGCCGGCGGCGTCGAGGTGCGCGCCGATGTCATGGACGAAATGCTCGACGATGTGTTTCCGCCCTCTTGTATCGCGGAATGACCTCAGGTGCCCGGCAATGGCCGCACGCGGATGGAAGTCGGTGATGATGATGTGCGCATCGGAGCGGGCCACGCGCGCGAGCTCGTGGTACACGTCACCCAGCTCGGCAAGGTGTCCGACGGCGAGGCGACACCAGATCACGTCGAAGCTGCGGCTCGGAAACGGCAGCGCGCGCAGGTCGGCGGCCGCGAGGTCCGCGAGCCGTGCTCTGCCTCCCGGCGCCCCGATGTCGGCCCGCGCGCGCGCGCCGCCGAGCATCTCGTAGACGAAGTCGACGCCGGTGACTCGCCGCGGTCCGCGGCCCTCCGTGCGAGGTATACGCCGGCCCGTACCGCAAGCCGCATCGAGCAACCACTTGCCACCGAACGGCGGCGTCAACTCGCGGACGCAGCGATCCTCGAGCGCCGTGACCGGATTCTCCTCATCATAGCTCGCGGCCCACAGGCGATACGCCTCGCGCGCGGCGAGCGGAGCGGTGGCGGCGGTCATGGCCGCAGGTGCCCGTAGGCCTGCGGATCGACTTGGCCACGCGCCCAGCGACGGACGGTGCGGAGCAGCCGCGGGTTCGTGTAATGTCCCTTGCGCCAGCGGTTCCTCGCGAGCGCACGGCCCACGGCCTTGCCCCAGCGTGCCGTGCGGTAGTCGTGAACGGATGGATAGCGACTCGCCATCACGAGCGCGAAATCCTCGAGCTTCGCCCTCAATCGCGGGGTCATCCACGGCACCTGCGGATTCTCGTGCGTCATCCATCCGACCCATTCTGGCTCGATCCATTCTTCAAGCGTGTCGGGCGTGCCGGCGAGCGGATCGATATCGCCGTACGTTCCGCGGCGCTGAGGAGTGGGCGTGTAGTAGTAGGTGATCAGCTCCATCGCCGGGTTGATCCGTCTCAGCCTGCGGATCAACGAGAGCGTGTGGTCGAGCTCGAGCTCGGGCTCATCGGGGTCGCCGAGCACGAACGAGAACTCGGGGATGATCCCGTGTTCGCGAGTCTTCGCCGCCACCTCGAGCGTCTGCGCAACAGTCAGCTTCTTGTTCATCTTCCGCAGCACGGCGTCAGACCCGGCCTCGGCGCCCAGGAAAACCATCTTCAAGCCCGAGCGCGCCAGCAGCCGCCAGGTCCGGTCCGAGAACCGGAGCAATGCATCAATGCGCGCCTCGCACCACCACGACAAGCCGAGCGGCGTGATGCGCTCACCCAGATCGAGCGCGTGGTCCTCCTTCACGAAAAAGTTGTTGTCGTAGAAGTGGACGCCGTCCATGCCATGCCGGCGCACGAGGGTTTCGAGGTCCTTTGCCGTGCGCTCGGCCCGTTGGACTTTTTCCCGGCTGCCGAACACCGAGATGACGCCACAGAACTTGCAGCCGTACGGACACCCGATCGACGCCTGGTACACGCCGCAGCGATCGCCGAGAAAGGTCGGATGCAGGTAATCGTCGACAGGAATCCGCTCATACGGAACCGGCGGAAGCTCGTCCGGGCCGACCCATCGGCGGACTCCATCGAGGACGGGGTCCCGCACGGCGGAATCCATTCCCGGGAACGCGAGCGCCTGGACCGTCCGTGGGTCCCGTTTGCCATCGAACACGTCGAGCAACTCGCGGAACGTCTGCTCTCCCTGGCCACGCACCATCCAATCCACATAGCTCGCGTTCAGCACCGGCGCCGGGTAGAGGC
>JBOHRM010000184.1:0-13237 GCA_050732715.1 Longimicrobiales bacterium | reverse complement strand
GTCGATGCGTGGGGTGAACCACGCGTCGATCTCGGTGGCGACCGCGGCCGTCGCGGGCAGATGCAGCCGCAGACCCGGCGGCAACACGCCGATGATCATGGCGCGACCACTCGGAAGCCCGGTCTCGACGGACCGGCCCACGACGCCCGGATCTCCGCCGTATCTGCGCTGCCAGAGCCCGTGACTCAGCAGCACCATGTCGGGCGGAGCGGGCGGGGCCTGTGCCGCATCCGTCGGCGGCGGCGCGGGCGGTGTCGCATCCGCCGGTTCGAACAGCCGGCCGTGCAGCGGCCGCACACCGAGCATCGCGAGGAAACCCGGCGTCACACCCGCGAACTCGATCTGCTCGGGCTCGTCGGCGTCGTCGTTGATCGGCGCCCGGAACGTGAAGGCGCCCTCGACACCCTCGAGCAGCGTCGACTGTTCGCGAATGTCCCTCAGATCCGGAGGCGACGACGGAAAATGCAGGATGTCCCGACTCGTCAGCTCGCCCCAAATCATCACCAAACGATCGGGCTCCGCGTACGGCAGCGGCCGCAGCAGCACGGCCTGCACCACCGAGAAGATCGCCGTGTTCGCGCCGATACCGAGCGCGATGGTCACGATCGCGACCGCGGCGAAGCCGGGGTTGCGCACGAGCTGCCGCAAGCCGAATCGAACGTCCTTCCACCAGCCGTCCATGATCGGTTCCCTCCTTCGGTCGCTCCGCAACGTCCTGGCCGACCGCGAACCAAGAACGCGGCCGGCGCCGCTCGACGAGACCTGGCCGGTTGGCGAGAGCATCGCTGCCGGCGCGTCCCGTCGCCGCGCGTGGCGCTCACGAACACGCTCGGCCAAGCCGTTCACCACGGCGTCCCAGGCGGCCCCCGGCCACAACCCGAACCGCCCCCGGATACGTCCCCGCCCGCGTAGAGCCTCGAGGCGGTCCGCGAAACAGCGCGCCATCGCTTCGCCGTAGCGCCGCCGAAACGACGCGGGATAGGCAATCAGCAAGACGCGGTAGAGCCGCAGTTGGATCGCCGCGCCCCGGCCGCCGCGTAACGTGCCGTTCCGCAGACCCGCCCTCGACACCGGCCCGCCGCCGGCCGATCCCGAGCTCACCGCCGCCTCGCCGGCGCCGGCTCGAGCAGCCGCTTCGCAAGCGCCTCCCGAACCTGCGCCTCCAACCTTGACGCCTCCGCCGCCGCGACGCGCCGGCCCAATACCGTCAAACCGTAGTAGCGACGCCGCTGGTCGTCTCGCTCCGGGTCCGGCCGCTCGTCCAGCTCCTCGAGCAGACCCTGCTCGACCAGCCGCGCGATCGCCCGGTACAACGTGCCCGGGTGCAACCGCAGCCGCCCACCGGTCCGCTCCTCGATGTCTGTCAGGATCCGATAACCGTGCGCATCACCACCCGCGAGCGAGAGCAATACCTCGAACGCGATCGGTGTAAGTGGCAGGAAGCTGTCCGGCTCGACGGCTCTCATCGCAAACGTCGCCGTGCGGGTAAAGTATTCGCCTTGGGCGAATAATGCACGCTTGACGCCCGCCGCGCAAGCCGATTACCCCGGGTCTGTTCTCAATCTCAAGCCCACGGGTCGGCTCGGGTTCGAAATTCGAAATCGAAATCGAAACGGATTCTCGGTATTCCGATTTCGACTATCGGTTTTCGACTTCGACTTCGACTTCGCCTTCGAATCGCGAAACCTATCTTCCCGACTCGACATTCATGCCGCGTGGTATGATCTTTCGCCGTGTCTGCTGTCCTGTGCTGAATCGACTGATGATCTCCGTCTCCGACTTAAAGAAGGAATTCGGCGAGCGTGTACTGTTCGCCCGCGCCACGTTCCAGCTGAACGCGGGCGAGCGATACGGGCTGGTGGGCGCGAACGGCTCGGGGAAGACGACGCTGCTCGGTATCCTGGGCGGTGACGTCGAGGCGACGGCCGGCACGGTTTCGATCCCGAAGTCGCTGCGGCTCGGCGTGCTGCGGCAGGACCAGTTCCTGTACGAGGACCAGGAGGTGCTGCGTGTGGCGCTAATGGGCAACCCGGGGCTGTGGAACGTGATGGTGGAGCGGGAGGCGTTGCTGGCGCGCGCGGAAACGGAGTTCGATGTCGATCGTTACTCCGAGCTCGAGGAGGCGATGCAGCGGCTGGACGGCTACGCGGCGGAGTCGCGCGCGGCCACGATCCTCGAGGGGCTCGGTTTGCCGGTGGAGGTGCATCGCCAGCCGCTGTCGGTCCTGTCGGGCGGCTTCAAGCTGCGCGTTCTGCTGGCCCAGGTGCTGGCCGGCGCGCCGGACGTGCTGCTGCTCGACGAGCCGACGAACCACCTCGACATCGTGTCGATCCGCTGGCTGGAAAAGTTTCTCCAGAGCTTTGCCGGCCCCGTCGTCGTCATCTCGCACGACCATCGGTTTCTCGACAACGTCGCCACACGCATTCTCGACGTGGACTACGAGACGGTCACGCTGTACACGGGTGGCTACACCGCCTTTTTGGAGCAGAAGCGATCGGAGCGGGAGCGGCGCGAAAAGGAGATCGAGAACCGGCAGAAGGAGATCGCGCATCATCAGAAGTTCGTGGACCGGTTCAGGGCGAAGGCGAGCAAGGCGCGGCAGGCGCAGAGCAAGTTGCGGCTGATCGAGCGGAAGGCCGGGGACCTGGTCGCGCTGCCCGGCAGCTCGCGTCGCTACCCGACGTTTCGTTTCACGCCGCGGCGGCCCAGCGGGCGCGATGTTCTCGAGATCACGGGTCTGAAGAAGGCGTTCGGCAGCAACGAGGTGCTGCACGGCGTCGATCTGCGCGTGTCACGTGGCGACCGGCTGGTCATCATGGGGCCGAACGGGATCGGCAAGTCGACGCTGCTCGAGATCCTGATGGGCCGGCTCGAGCCTGACGCGGGTGAGGCGCGCTGGGGTTACGGCACGGAGCCCGGCTACTTCGCGCAGGACCACCGCGACCAGCTCGGCGATTCCGATCGCACCGCCGAGGAATGGCTCTGGGACTTCTGTGCGGGCCGTGACCGCGGCTTTGTCCGCGGCCAGCTCGGCCTGATGCTGTTTTCGGGTGACGAAGGTGCCAAGCGCCTGCGGTCTTTGTCTGGCGGCGAGGCTGGGCGGCTCGTGTTCAGTCGACTGGCGGTCGAGCAGCCGAACGTGCTGGTGCTGGACGAGCCGACGAACCACCTCGACATGGAGTCGATCGAAGCGCTGGTCGCAGAGCTTCAGACGTTCGAGGGCACGCTGATCCTGGTGTCGCACGACCGCTGGTTCGTCAGCCAGCTCGCCACGCGCGTCGTCGAAATCACCCGAGACGGGTTACGAGACTACCTCGGCACGTACGAGGAATATGTGCACGCGTGCGGGGACGACCATCTGGACGTGGACACGGTCATCCTGAGGGCGAGTCGCGAGTCTAAGAAAGCTCGGCGCCAAGCGCGCCAGGGCGACGCCAGTCGCGGCGGCGAACCCGGCGCGCGTAAGGCGGACGGCCGGGCGGCGGACACTCGTCGCCGGGATGCGCAGCAGCGTCTCGAGGCCGTGACGGCCGAGATCGAGCAGGTCGAGGCGCGCGTCGCCGAGATCGACGGCATCTTCGCCTCGCCGCGCTACTTCGAAGACACGCCGGCCGACGTCGTGCGCGCGCTCGAGGCCGAGCGCTCGGGACTCCAGACACGGGCCGAAGCGTTGCTCGAGCAATGGGAACAGCTCGAAAGGGAAGTCGATCCAGCTCACGGATCGACGCCGACCCGCACCGCCGGCGCCTGACCCTCACCACGAGCCCATTGCCGTTTTCCTCTTCCTCCAAGCAGTTCGCCAGCCCGAGCAATCGCGCCAACCGGCTAACCGGCAACCGGCTAACCGGCTGCGACCGATTCGCCGGAAGGGAGTTACCGTTTCGCAACGTGCGGTGAACGCCGCCGTGACGGGTGAGGGCGACTCTACAGTGGCTTCCACCCTTCACCCGTAGCGGAGGACGTAGGCGTACTATGTGCGACCTTAACCGGGTATTCGGACGTGCTGTGGTGCCGCCGTCTTTTTCTGCCTTTTCCTCGCTGTACCCGTGGTCGCCGTCGCGCAGGTAACCGGAGGAGTCGCCGGGCGCGTCACCGGCCACGCGGGCGATCCGGTTGCGAATGCGAGCGTCTCCCTGGTCGGCTCGAACCAGCGGACGGTGACCGATCGCGCCGGGCGGTTCACGCTCTCGGCCGTCCCCGCAGGCGATCGGCAGGTTGTGACCCGCTACATCGGATTCCAGGAGGACACGGCCGCGGTCACGGTCACGAGCGGTGCGCTGTCGAGTCTCGACGTCGCGCTCCAGGTCGCGCCGATCGCGATGGACGGGATCACGGTCACGGGCGAGCGAGGCAGCCAGCTGCGCGCGATCAACCGTGAGCGGCTCGCCGCGACGATCACCGATGTGGTGACCGGAGACGACGTCGGTCGCTTGCCGGACCAGAACGTGGCGGAAGCGGTGCAGCGGATCGCGGGTGTGGCGATCCGCACGAGTCGCGGCGAGGGCCGGTTCGTGTCGATCCGTGGCACGGCGCCGAACCTGAACAACGTGACGCTGAACGGTCAGTCGCTGGCGTCGACGGCGGAGAGCCGGGCGACCGCGCTGGACCTGCTGCCGGCGGGGATGGTCTCGAGCATCGAGGTGGTCAAAGCCATCACGCCGGACATGGACGGCAACGCCGTGGGCGGCACGATCAACCTCGAGACGCTCAGCGCATTCGAGGAGGACCGGCCGTTTCTGTTCGGCTCGGCCGAGGGCCTGCTCCGTCAGCAGCAGGTCGACTACCTCGATGACAAGCTGCCCTTCGAGGCGGACGTGACGGCGGGAACCCGCTTCGGGCCGGACCGCACGTGGGGCATCGTGGTCTCCGGCAGCATGTCGCGGCGCGACTTCAGCGGCATCGGTCCTCGACCCGGACGGCTACGAGGATGTCGACTGGAACATCCTGCCGAACGAGCTGGAGCTACAGGTGGCGGACAACGAGCGGGAGCGTTACGGCATCACCTCGAACCTCGAGTGGCGGCCGAGGCCGGGGACCGAGCTGTTCCTGCGCGGCCTCTACACGCACACGCGGGAAGTCGAGTCGAACTCGGAGTTCGAGATCACGTTCGAGGGGGAGCTCGAGATGCAAACGCCGACGGTCGGCCGCTACACCGCGGGGTCCGTCGAGCTCGACTTGAGCGAGGGCGACGAACGCGAGTCGTTCTACGCGTTCACGTTGGGTGGGCGGCAGCGCCTCCTAGACGGCCTGACCTGGGACGCGTCGGGCACCTTCACTCGCGGTGTGCCGGACGATGTCGGCCCGGACGTCACGTTCGAGACGCCGGAGGAGGATGAGGCGCGCGCGTCGACGATGTTCGACGTGGCGCCGTACTTCTTCATCGTCGAGCCGGAGAACCCCGGCTACATCGGCGATCCGTCCAACTATCCGCTCAGATCCGCGAGCTGGAACCTTCAGTCGAACCGGGAGGACACGTGGGTCTTCGCGACCAACTTGCGGCTGGACCGCAGGCTCGGCGCCTACCCGGCGTTCCTCAAGGTCGGCGGGAAGGTGCAGCGTCGCGATAAGGTCATCGACGACAGCTCGTTCAAATACGTTCCGCTGGGGATCACCCGGCTACGAACCCGCCGGTTCCAAGCGAGTGTTCATTGCGGGCCGATCTGTCGCCATGGATCGAGTGCGACGGACACGATCCTCGGTCTGATGAGGCGGCGAGGCGCATCGGGCGAGTAGACCTCGGACGAGGTATACTGCATTGGCGGACCACTAGATTCCAGATCGACAACGTTCCGCAAACCTGTAATGCCGACGCACCGTGACGTTGCATGACAAGATTACGCGACTTCAGAACCTCTCGTTAGTCGACGAGGTCGAGCTCCGGTTGATGAAGTTTCTCATCGAGAGCGATCTGAAGCCGAACGATGCTCTGCCAAAAGAGGTGGAGCTCGCGGAGGCGTTCGGCGTAAGTCGGACGGTCATCCGAGAAGCACTCACGCGGCTCAAGGTGATGGGGCTGGTCCGCTCGGTCAAACACAAGGGGAGTGTGGTCACGCATCCAGACGTCCTGACGACGCTGGAGCGGGTGCTGCACCCCCGGATTCTCGACGAGGAAACCCTCAGAGACATCTTCGAGATAAGGCTGGTGCTCGAGGTGGGGATGGCGGATCTGCTTTTTGCACGCATAACCGACCGGGACATCACGGAACTGGAAACGATGGTGAAGGGACGCTCGGAAGACGCGGACACCATGTTCGACAGCGACTTCGAAGTCCGCTTCCATGGCAAGCTCTACGCCGTCTCCCGGAACCGGACGCTCCAGCGGTTCCACGAGCTTCTGCTCCCCGTGTTCGCGTACGTTCACGATCAAGGAAAGCTGCTAAAGAAGCCGAGTACGGACAAACCCTTCGTGACCCACAAAGAGTTGGTCAGAATCCTCCGCCACGGCACTCCAGAGGAATTCCGCGAGGCAATGCGAAAGCACCTCGATAGCCAATTCCGCCGGATTCTCTGAAACCCGCTCTGTCTCCCTCACATCGTGAGCCATTCCCGAACGGCGGCCCCGTAGCCCGGCCGTAGCCGGCGGTCCGATCATGGGCTTGTCAGACGCTTGGGCAGGCTATATGTTGGACATAAGACATTAGGCCCACGCATACTTGCCGGCCACGGCCGCTGCCCGGGGCCGGAGACATAGCGAGTCAAGCCAGGTACGTGAAGCCCAGCGCCGCCGGCGCCGGAGGGTGCCGGGAGGCCGCGGCGTGATTCCAAGGAGGAGTTGCACATGAACGCCTCAACGAGATGCGCATCGCTCTGCGTGGTGCTGTTCGTACTCCTCGCCGGGCAGCTCGCCGCGCAGGACCGGGTCGTGACTGGAACCGTGACGGCGCAGAACACCGGGGCGGCGCTGCAGGGTGTCAACATTGTGATACAAGGCACCGAGACCGAGACGCTGACCGACGTGAACGGACGCTATCAGCTGACCGTGCCGGAGAATGCGACGCTGGTGTTCAGCATGGTGGGCTACGCAACCCGAGAGGTTCCGATCTCGGACCAGGCCGCCATCAGCGTGGCGCTCGTCGTGCGCGCGACGCAGCTGGACGAGCTGGTGGTGATCGGCTATGGCGAGCAATCGCGGGCGAAGCTCGCCACGTCGGTCTCGAAGCTGGACACGGCGACTCTCCGGAACGTTCCCTACGCGAACGCGGCCAGTTCGCTGCAGGGGACGATCGCCGGGCTGCGCGTCGAGACGACCACGGGTCAGCCGGGTGCGACGCCCCGGGTGGTCCTGCGCGGGGGCACCTCCATCACCAATCCGAACGGTGCCACGCCGCTCTATATCGTGGACGGTGTGATCCGGGTGAACATCGACGATCTGAACCCGCGCGACATCGAGAGCGTACAGGTCCTCAAGGACGCGGCGGCGACGTCGATTTACGGTGCCCGCGCCTCGAACGGAGTGGTGATTGTCACGACCCGGTCGAGGCGGGCGGGAGAAGCCCGGCTCACGTACTCCTCGAGCGTTCAGGTCTCGGACCGGCCGGCGCGCATGCCGCTCCTGTCGGCCCGGGATTACATCCAGTACGCCCGGCTGGGGGTGGCGGCGACCGGCGAGGTCGACCCGGCGCGCCTCGCGATGCTAGAGCAGTCGTTCGGCTTCGGCACCGGCAACGACCTGACGAACCGGACGGGCTACACCACACAGTATTTGACGCCCGAGAACCAGCACAAGCTGAACGAGGGTTGGCAGAGCATGCCGGACCCGCTGGACCCATCGAAGACCATCATCTTCAAGGAGACGGACTGGCAAGACGTTCTTTTTCGCCGTGCCGTGACCCACAACCACCACGTCTCCGTGTCGGGCGGGAGCGAGGAAGCCAGCTACAACCTGAGCGTCGGCTACCTGAAGAACGTAGGGACCGCCATCACCACCGGCTACCGGCGGCTGTCGTTGGATATGGACGGCGACGTGCAGGTGCGCGACAACCTGCGTGTCGGCGGCGGGCTGAGCTTCAGCAACTCGGACGACAATACCGTGTTCAGCAATTTCGAGATATTCCAGCGCGCGCTCGCTCTGCCGCCCACCGCGAAGCTGCACTACGAGGACGGGACGCTCGCGCCGGGGCAGAACCGCAGCATCGGCAATCCATTGTACCACCTGGACCGCGCGAAATCGCGCAACAGCTTCGACCGGTTGAGCCTGCGGCTGCACGGCCGCTGGGACATCGCCCCGGGGCTCGCGTTCGAGCCCTCGGCATCGATCTATACCACGCGCGGCGTGGACAATTTTTTCCAGATGTCGTATTTCAACACCCCGACCCAGTTCGTCGATGCGCGCGACGCCGAGGCTTCACACAGCCTGTTCTGGCAGCGGCAGGCCGACGGAGTGCTCACCTACAACGGCGCCTATCTGGGCTCGCACAACCTCGAGGTGAAGGTCGGCGGCTCGTACTACGACCGTAAGAACTACTCGATCGACGCCGAGGGGCGCGGCGCGGGGAGCGATCTGATCCCGACGCTGAACGCGGCGGCCGAGCCGACTTCGGTGAGCAGCAGTGCGTCGGACCTGGCCATCGTGGGTTTCTTCACCCGCGTCAACTACGACTACGACGCCAAGTACCTGCTCTCGCTAACGGGCCGCTACGACGGCGCTTCGAACCTCGGCTTGAACAACCGGTGGGGATTCTTCCCCGGCATTTCCGCCGGGTGGAATCTGCACCTCGAGCCGTTCTGGCGGTCCATGCCGGACGCCCTCTCCAGCCTCAAGCTGCGCACCAGCTACGGCGTGAGCGGGAACGTCAGCGGACTCTCGGATTTCCACGCACAGGGCGAGTACACGGTGGGCGCGCGGTATGCCGGCGCGGCGGCGATCCTCAACAACCGCCTGGAGAACCCCGACCTGCGGTGGGAGCGGTCGAGCACCTTCGGCATCGGCCTCGATGTCGGCCTCCTCAACGACCGCACGACCCTGCTGCTCGACGTGTACCGCCGGGTGACGGACGATCTGCTCACGTCGCTCGAGCTGCCGTTCTCGACCGGATTCCAGAGCGTCCTGACGAACTTCGGCTCGCTCGAGAACCGCGGTCTCGAGCTCGAGCTGGTCACGGAAATCTTGCAGAATCCGGAAGGACTGAACTGGACGCTGCGGCTGAACGCGGCGACCAACCGCAATGAGATCCTGCGCCTGCCGGACAATGGCAACGAGCGCAACCGCATCGGCGGCTTGCAGGTCTATGACCCCGATGTAGGCGATTACGTGTGGGTAGGCGGCCTGCAAGAGGGTGGGCGGTTGGGGGACCTGTACATCTGGGATCAGCTGGGCGTCTACGCGACCGACGAGGAAGCGGCCCAGGGACCGCTCGACAATCTCGTCCCCCGCACCGACAAGCAGAAGCGCGCCGGCGACGTCATCTTTGCGGACCTGGACGGGAACGGGGTCATCGATCACCGTGACCAGGTGCACGCCGGCAACATCTACCCGACCTGGACCGGCGGTTTCTCGAACGAATTCCGCTTCAGGAACTTCGGCCTCACCGTGCGGGCGGACTTCGCGACCGGCCACACCATCTTCAACCAGTCGCTGCTCGCCTACAATGGGCAGACACAGGGCGACATCACTGCTACGACGGAAGTGCTTCGCTCCTGGCAGGAGCCGGGGGACCGCACCGACGTCCCGCGCTACTACTGGGCCGATCAACTCGCGCAGAACAATATCTTCCGGGAGAATCGCGGCACATCGTACTACTACGAGAAGGGCGACTATCTCGCCGTGCGCGAGGTGACGCTCAGCTACGCAGTGCCGGAACGCTGGATGGGCGCGCTCGGAATGGCGAGCGGCCGGGTCTACGTCACGGGCAACAACCTGCACTACTTCACGGGATACAAGGGGCTGCTCCCCGAGGCCGGCGGCACGGACAGCGGCCGCTACCCGGTCATGCGGAACGTCCTGGTGGGCGTCAACGTCAGCTTCTAGCGTCGCGGCCGGTGGGCTGCCAACGACAAGGAATCGCCGCCATGAAACGAATTCACGAAGCTGCTCTGTTGCTCGGCACGGCGGCCGTGTGCGCCTCCTGCTCGGGCATCCTCGACGTCGAGCCGACCAGTACCATCACGGCGACATCGTTCTGGCGAACCCCCGACGATGCTCTGGCCGGGCTGAACGGGATGTACGCCCGCTTCCGCGGCGAGGCCAGTGCCAATCTGTACCTTTGGGGAGGCGCGCGAAGCGACGAACTGGACATCGGTCTCCAAGCTTCCGAGGGACGCGAACGCTACTTCCTGAACACCCTCGATGCGACGGTTTCGGGGCCTGACTGGCTGAGCCTGTACACGGTCATCCACGATGCCAACCTCATCCTGAAGTTCGTGCCGGAAATCACCTTCATCGACGAGGCCGGGAAGCAGAACCTTCTGGCTCAGGCGCATGCGATGCGGGCGTACACCTACTTCGTCATGGCCCGCACGTGGGGCGGCGTCCCCGTGGTGACCGACCCTACGGAAGGTTACGACCCGGCGGTCTCGTTCCGACCGCGCGCAGAGGTCGGGGCCGTCCTTACGCAGATCAAGACAGACATCGAGGAAGCCCTGTCACTGTTCCCGAGTGATGATTTCCCTGCGTGCCGCTGTCAGTGGTCGCGTCCGGCGGTGAACGCGCTCAAGGGTGATGTACATCTCTGGACGGCGAAGCTGCTGGGTGGTGGAGACGCCGACCTGAACGCCGCGCTCGCCGCGCTGCAGGCGGCTCAGCAGGCCGACGCTGCGCTTCTCGGTGACTTCCGCTCCGTGTTCGACTACTCGAACAAGGGCAACCACGAAATTCTGATGGCCGTGCGCTTTGCGGACCTGGAGTCCGGCGAGAACTACAACAACGCGATGTACGTGCGCGACGACCAGATCCCGGAGAACGTGAACCCGGATGCTCGTAGGCTCCTGGGTGTCGGCGGCGGGTTGAACCGCTGGGCGCCGTCGGCAACGCTGCGGGGTCAGTTCACCGATGACGACCTGCGCAAGGACGCCACTCTGGTGGAGATGTTCCTGACGGATGCGGGCGGCACGCCGACCAGCTACTACGGCTCGGCCGTGCTGAAGTACCGCGGCTTCGTCGACGCGGGATCACGGCACTTCCAGGACGACGTAATACTCTATCGTTACGCGGATGTGCTGCTCTTGATCGCGGAGGCCAAGAACGCGCTCGGGCAGGACCCCAGCCCCGAGATGAACAGCGTCCGCCAGCGCGCGTACGGCCCGAACTTCCCCGCACACGAGTTCGCCGCCGGCAGCCAGGACGCCAACGATGCGGCGATTCTGCTGGAGCGCCTGCGCGAGGTCGCCTTCGAGGGCAAGCGCTGGTGGGACCTGGTTCGCTTCGACAATGCGTTCGAGCTGGTGCCATCGCTGCAGGACCGGCAGGGGCAGGAGCATCTGCTCCTGTGGCCCATTTCGCAGCAAACGCTCAGCCGGAACCCGGAGATTCAGCAGAATCCGGGGTATTGATCGCGCCTTGCTGCGAGATGTCCGCTCGCTGGCGGAACGACACTCCGTGGTTGAGTCACCGGGGCCAGGAACCCATCCCTCGATGCGTGCTCACCGCTTCAGGCGTAACATACTCCTGACCTGGGGCCTTCTGCTGGCAGGCGCCACGCCAAGCGCCGGCCAGGGACGCGCTCCCGAGCGTGAGACGCTCTTCGAGTGGGCGCCGCTGCCGGCGCTCCCCGAGCCGCTTGGGGTAGCGGGCCCATGCGCCGGGGTCTCGAACGGTGTGCTGGTCGTGGCGGGAGGCGCCCATTTCCCGACGTCGCTTTTCGAGGGCGGGGCAAAAGTCTGGACCCACGCGATCCATGTGCTGGAGCCCGTGGCAGAACGGCATAGGTGGCACGCTCCACCGCCGCTCCCCGAGGCGCGGGGCTACGGCGCCTCCCTGAGCGTCGACGGGCGGGTGCTTTGTATTGGCGGCGGAAACGCGGAGCGCCACTTCGCCGACGTGCTTTCTCTCGAGTGGCGGAACGGCGAGCTGTCGATCGGCCGCTCGCTACCGCCCTTGCCGTACCCACTCGCCTTCGGCGCGGCCGCGCTGGTGGGCAACACCGTTTACGTGGCCGGCGGGCTGAGCACGCCCACCAGCTCGACGGCGTTGAAGAACTTCTGGGCGCTCGATCTCGCGAGCCCGGAGAAGCAATGGCGCGAGCTCGAGGCCTGGCCGGGTCCCGCGCGCTACGACGCCGTGGCCGCGGCGGTGGACGGCGCCTTCTATCTGTTCAGCGGCGTCGAGCTGCGGCCGAACCCGAGAGACGGACTCTCCCACCGTTTCCTGCGCGACGCTTTCCGTTATATCCCCGAGCGCGGCTGGCAGAGGCTCGCGGACCTGCCCTGGCCGGTCGCCGCCGCGCCCTCGCCGGCGGTGCCGTACGGGGCTTCGCACTTGCTCGTCTTCGGCGGCAACGATGGCTCGCTGGTCTCGCGCACCCTGGAATTGAGGGAGCGGCATCCCGGGTTCCGCAATGAGGTGCTCGCCTATCACACGACAACCGGCACGTGGACGGCGATCGATACTCTGCCGGCGGCACACGTCAACACGCCGGCCGTGCAATGGGGTGACCGCGTGGTGCTCGCCAGCGGCGAGGTGAGGCCTGGCACGCGCTCACCGGCGATCTACGCCGCGGTTCCGATTCGTCCGGCCAGTGCCGGGTTCCGCATCCCGGACTACCTGGTGCTGGGCGCTTACTTCGCTCTGCTCGCCGGGGTGGGCTTCTACTTCGCGGGGCGCGGCAAGAGCGATGACGACTTTTTCCTGAGTCGCGGCCGAATCCCCGCGTGGGCGGCCGGCCTGAGCATTTTCGGCACGCAGCTGAGCGCGATAACCTTCATGGCGATTCCCGCCAAGGCGTATGCCGAGGACTGGGTCTACATCCTCGGTCAGGCGAGCATTATTCTGATCGCGCCGGTCGTCGTGTGGCTCTACCTCCCATTCTTCCGGCGCCTGCAGGTCCGCACCGCCTACGAGTATCTCGAGAGACGGTTCAACCTGAAGGTGCGGTTGTTCGGCAGCCTCGCGTTCATCCTGCTGCAGCTCGGGCGCATGGCGATCGTGATCCTCCTGCCGGCGATCGCCCTCTCGACCGTGGCGGGCTTCAACATCTACCTCGCAATCCTGCTGATAGGCGTTGTGACAACGCTCTACAGCGCGCTGGGCGGCATCGAGGCCGTCGTGTGGACGGATGTGATGCAGGTCATCGTGCTGCTCGGC